>NZ_JBSGQV010000019.1:101000-127163 GCF_053606025.1 Streptomyces sp. NPDC055254
CCCGGGCGGCGGCCGGGCGGCCACCACCCCCCGGGCCCCACCGGGCCGGGCCCCCCCGCTTCTCTTCACTGTGGAGCTAAGGAGAATTGAACTCCTGACCTCCTGCATGCCATGCAGGCGCTCTACCAACTGAGCTATAGCCCCTTGTTCTGTTCGCCGCTTCGGTTTCCCTTGCCGGTTCCCCTCGGCGACGTCCCAAACATTACACGGTCATGGCCCCGGTCCAAAAATCGGTTTCCACCGACCAAGAGCCATGCCCGATTTGACCTACCTCGTCACGCCCGGGCGAACTGGTAGAACCGCTTCAACGTGCAGTGTTCATCGAGCAGGCGGCCGTAGATCGGCTCGCCCTCCAGCTCCCGGTACGTCTCGATCGGGTCGCCCTTTATGATCAGCGCCCGCGCGCATTCCTCGCACCAGTACTGGTAGTCGGGGTTGACCGGCTCCATGTCCCGCACGATGGGCGTGCCGTTGTTGCACCAGTCGCACCGCCGCCGGTGTGCACCCATCCGTCAGCGACTCCCTCCCGCGTCGGGCCGT
This sequence comes from Streptomyces sp. NPDC055254, assembly GCF_053606025.1. Classification (NCBI taxonomy): domain Bacteria; kingdom Bacillati; phylum Actinomycetota; class Actinomycetes; order Kitasatosporales; family Streptomycetaceae; genus Streptomyces; species Streptomyces sp. NPDC055254. Next base: position 101,541 of record NZ_JBSGQV010000019.1, read on the forward strand.
CGTGTCCCCCTCCGGCCGTCCGATTCTGCCATGCCGGTGCGGGTCGGGTCAGCAAACGCAAGTGCGGACAAAAACAAGGATCCCGCCCCCTGTTGGGGACGGGATCCTGATTGTGGAGCTAAGGAGAATTGAACTCCTGACCTCCTGCATGCCATGCAGGCGCTCTACCAACTGAGCTATAGCCCCGCTCTCCGCCGCGCTCCCCCCGTCTCCGGTGTTCCGCGCTGCGAACAAGAAGAACTCTAGCCTGCGAGCAGCCGGAAAGTGAAATCCGGGCGGCGGCCCCGATGGGGAGCGGCGCGGAGCGGCTCAGTCGTCGTCGCCGAGCACCGGTTCCGGCAGCGTGCCGGCGTTGTGCTCCAGCAGGCGCCAGCCTCGCGCGCCCTCACCGAGGACGGACCAGCAGCAGTTGGAGAGCCCGCCCAGGCCCTCCCAGTGGTACGCCTCCAGGCCCAGCAGCCGGCCGATGGTCGTACGGATGGTGCCGCCGTGGCTGACCACGACGAGCGTGCCGCCCGGCTGGAGCCGGTCGGCGTGGCGCAGCACCACCGGCGCGGCGCGGTCGGCGACCTCGGTCTCCAGCTCACCGCCGCCGCGGCGGACCGCCTCGCCGCGCTTCCACGCCGCGTACTGCTCGCCGTACTTTTCGAGGATCTCGTCGTGCGTGAGGCCTTGCCACTCGCCGGCGTACGTCTCGCGCAGTGCCTCGTCGTGCTCCACGGACAGCCCCGTGACGGCGGCCAGCTCGGCGGCCGTGTGGGAGGCGCGCCGCAGGTCGGAGGCCACGATGGCGTCCGGGTTCAGCGAGGCGAGCAACCGTGCGGCGCGGCGCGCCTGCGCCACACCCGTCTCGGTCAGCTCGATGTCCGTCGAGCCCTGGAAGCGGCGTTCGAGGTTCCAGGAGGTCTGGCCGTGCCGCCAGAGGACGATCTTCCGGCCGGATACGTCCTTTGCCTTCGCGCTCAGAACAGATCACCGTCCAGCTCGTCGTCGCCCGCCGCCTCGCGCAGCTTGGCGTGCTCCTCGGCCTTGCCCTTGGTGAGCTTGGCGTCCGCGGGCAGCTCGATCTCGGGGCAGTCCTTCCACAGGCGCTCCAGCGCGTAGAAGACCCGCTCCTCGCTGTGCTGCACGTGGACGACGATGTCGATGTAGTCGAGCAGGATCCAGCGGGCGTCGCGGTCGCCCTCGCGGCGCACCGGCTTGGCGCCGAGTTCCTTGAGCAGGCGCTCCTCGATCTCGTCGACGATCGACTTGACCTGGCGGTCGTTGGGCGCCGAGGCGAGGAGGAAGGCGTCGGTGATCGACAGCACGTCGCTGACGTCGTACGCGATGATGTCGTGCGCGAGCCGGTCGGCCGCGGCCTGGGCGGCGGCGGTGATGAGCTCGATGGAGCGGTCCGTGGCGGTCACTGGCCATGCTTTCGGGTTGGCGGGCAGATCCTTACAAGGGTCTCATGTACCGCCGACACCGCCCGCGCGGAACGTCCCGCGCGGGCGAAGGCGCCCCTGGAAGCCGGTCGCGGCGGCCTCAGGACGGCTTGTAGTCCTTGCCCAGGACCACCACCACGTCCGCGTTGACGGCGTTCTCGGTCTTCTTCACGACCGTCTCGGGCAGCCCCAGCGTCTTGGCGACCTCGACCGCCTTGTCCCGCTGCGCGTCGTCCTGGTAGGTGATCTGCGTGGCCGCCGCGGTCTTGTCGGCCTTGCCGCCGTCCACGAAGGTGTAGCCGCCGTTGAGCAGCGCGGCCTTCGCGGCGACCTGCGTCTTCTCGTCCCCGGTGGCGTCCTTGAGGCCGACGCGCGGTGCGGCGCCGGGCTGCGCCGCCTCGGCGGAGCCGCCCAGGACCTCCTTGACCACGCTCTTGTTCGCCTCGTCGGTGAGGGTGCCGTCCGCCTTCACCGTCAGGACGTCGGTGCGGTAGGCGCCCGTCTTGGCGTGCTCGCCCAGCCTGGACAGCAGGGCGCCGAGCGTCTGCGCGTCGAGGGCCGGGTCGAGGATCTGGCCGATGCTCTCGACCGTCACGGCGGCGGCCTTCGGGTCGCCGGGCACCTTGCGCAGAACGGCGTGCAGCACCTTGCCGACGCGCTCCAACTGCTTGGCCTCCGGTTCCCCCTGGGCCCGGTAGGTGGCGTACGCGACGGCCATGGAGCCGCTCAGGCTCTGCTTCGGGCCCTGGGCCACGGCCGGGGTCTTGGCCGCTTCGTCGGCCGGGACCGCGACGTCGGTGTCGGTCTCGATGCCGCCGACGAGCTCGACGAGGTTCTCCAGGAACGGGGTGTCCAGGCGCCAGGTGCCGCCGATGCGGGTGCCGAGGACCGAGTCGAGGGACTCGCGGACGCCGAGGCCGCCCTCCTCGACCGCCTTGCCGAGCGCCGTGGCGGCGCCGTCCGGCTGCGGGACGCCCAAGGCGTTCGGCAGCAGCACGGTGGCGCCCTGCTTGGCGGTGACGTTGTCGACGAGCAGCGCCGAGGAGGTGCCGCCCTTCTTGGTGTTGTGCAGGTGGACGACGATCATGTCCCGCTTCTGCGCCGCGGGATCGGTGGTCGCGGCGGTCTTCCCCTGCCCGGGGCCGTCGATGAAGGGCAGCTTGCCCGCGTACCAGAGGTAGCCGAGGCCGCCCACGACGAACAGGGCGAGGACGACGATCAGCGCCACGACCCGGTTGCGGCCCCGGCGGCGGGCCTCCTCGCGGCGTTCGGTCCGGCTCTCGGTGAACGCGAGCCAGTCGATGACGTCCTCGGAGTCCTCGTCCGGCTGGTCGATGAAGGCGAACATCCCGGTGTGGTAGTCCCGGTCGTCCTGCGGCCCGCTGTCGGCCCGGCGCGGTTCGGGGACCTGCGGGGGCCGCTGCCGGGCGCCCGGATCGGCTCCGGGCTCGCGCACGGGTTCCGCCGCCGGCTCCTGGGCGGTCTGCTGCGGGATCCACTGCTGGGCCGGGCGCGGGTCGTACGCGTAGGAAGGGGCCGGGGCCGCGGATCGGGCCTGGGGGTACTCCTGCTGGCGCCCGTACTCCTGCTGCTGCCCGTACTCCTGCTGGGCGGGCTGCTGCGGCGCGTAGTACTGCTGCTGCGGCTGCTGCTGCTGCTGAGGGGACTGCTGCTGAGGGGGCTGCTGGCCGTAGCCCTGGTAGTCGTAGCCGTACGCCTGCTCGTACGACTGCTGCTCGTACTGCGGGGCGGGGGCCGGCGGCGCGGCCTGCGCGGGCACCTGGCCGTACACCGGCCGCCCGTACGCGTCGTAGCCGATGAGCTGCTGCTCCTGGCCGGCGTACGGGTCGTACGGATCCTGTCGGTCGTTCACCGCGGGGCCCCTCTCTCCGGTGGCTCAGGCGCCCCGGTACAGCTCACGCTTGTCGATGTAGCGCACCACGCCGTCCGGCACCAAGTACCAGACAGGATCCCCCTTGGCGACGCGCGCACGGCAGTCCGTGGACGAGATCGCCAGTGCGGGCACCTCGACCAGCGAGACCCCGCCCTCGGGGAGGCCGTCGTCGGTGAGCACGTGGCCGGGGCGGGTGACGCCGATGAAATGGGCGAGCGAGAAGAGCTCGTCGGCGTTTCGCCAGGTCAGGATCTGTGCGAGCGCGTCGGCACCGGTGATGAAGAACAGGTCGGCGTCGTCGTTGCGCGCCTTGAGGTCCCGCAGGGTGTCGATCGTGTAGGTGGGGCCGCCCCGGTCGATGTCGATGCGGCTCACCGAGAACTGGGGGTTCGAGGCCGTCGCGATGACCGTCATCAGGTAGCGGTCCTCGGCGGGCGACACGGCCCGCTGGGACTTCTGCCACGGTTCCCCGGTCGGCACGAACACCACCTCGTCGAGGTGGAACAGCGCGGCCACCTCGCTGGCGGCCACCAGGTGTCCGTGGTGGATCGGGTCGAACGTACCGCCCATCACGCCGAGCCGGCGCTTGACCGGGCCGGTAGGCATTTCCTGCTCTCCCATGAGCGCAGAGCCTACTGGCCCGGCGGGTCGGCCCGGACCCGCATTCGAGCGGACGGGCGGCCCGGGTACCGGCACGCGCGCGGTCTAGCGGTCGCGGTTCAGGCGGGTGGTCACCCAGAGCATGAGCATCAGGATGACGAAGGCGGCGCCACCGGTCAGGTACGGGTTCAGGCTGTCGTGGCTGCCGCCGTGTTCCCCGGCCCCCTCCGAGGCGAGGACGACCAGGTTGTGGGCGGTGGTGGAGAGGCTCATCAGGCAGGTACCTATCGAGTCGGGGAGCGGGCGGAGACTTCGCTCACATCGTATGCGGGGCCCCCGGGCACGCTCACGCCGACTCAGGCGTTGGAGAGGACAGACGGTGTGCCAGGCAGGCAGATCCAGGGGAGGGCGCTATGACGGAGACAGGTTTCGAGAAGGCACCGGCGCGGGACCGCAGGAGGTTCCCCGGTATTTCCTCACGGGCGTACGAGCATCCGGCGGACCGCTCGGCTCTGGTGGCGCTGCGCAGGCTGAGCGGCTTCGACACGGTGTTCAAGGCCCTGAGCGGGCTGCTGCCCGAGCGCAGTCTGCGGCTGCTGTTCCTGTCGGACTCGGTGCGGGTGGGCGAGACGCAGTTCCCGCACCTGTACGGAATGCTCCGTGACGCCTGCTACATCCTGGACCTGGAGAAGGTCCCGCAGATGTACGTGCAGCAGGACCCGAAGCCCAACGCCATGTGCATCGGGCTGGACGAGCCGATCATCGTGGTGACGACGGGCCTGGTCGAGCTGCTCGACGAGGAGGAGATGCGGGCGGTGGTGGGCCACGAAGTGGGCCACGCGCTGTCGGGCCACGCCGTGTACCGCACGATCCTGCTGTTCCTCACGAACCTCGCGCTCAAGGTGGCGTGGATCCCGCTGGGCAATGTGGCGATCATGGCGATCGTGACCGCGCTGCGGGAGTGGTTCCGCAAGTCGGAGCTCTCGGCGGACCGGGCGGGTCTGCTGGTGGGCCAGGACCTGCAGGCCTCGATGCGGGGGCTGATGAAGATCGCGGGCGGCAACCACCTGCACGAGATGAACGTGGACGCCTTCCTGGCGCAGGCCGCGGAGTACGAGGCCGGTGGCGACCTGCGCGACTCCGTGCTCAAGATCTTGAACATGCTGCCGCGCACGCATCCCTTCACGACGGTACGGGCCGCGGAGCTGAAGAAGTGGTCGGAGAACCGCGACTACCAGCGCATCATGGACGGCCACTACCCGCGGCGCGACGAGGACAAGGACACCTCGGTGACCGATTCCTTCCGGCAGTCCGCCGCGCATTACGCCGACTCGGTGCGCACCAGCAAGGATCCGCTGATGAAGCTGGTGGGCGACATCGCGGGCGGCGCGGGCGACCTGGGCGGCAAGCTCCGCGACAAGTTCACCGGCGCCGGTGCGAACGCGGGCCCCGGCCCGACGTCCGGCTCCTCCGGCGGAGCGGCCGGGGACCAGGCCTGAGGGGTCGGGAGGAATCGGGAGCCGGGAGACAGGTCCAGCGCTGTGACCGGCGAGGTTTCCCCGCACTAGGCAGCGGGGGTGACGGGGGCCGCCGACGGGGTCGCGGGCGGCGCCAGCACCCCGCACAGGCCGGCCGCACGGCGGGGTCCGCCGGCGGCGTACGGGTCGCTCGCGGCCGGGCCCACCGTGGTGGGGCCGGCCCCCGCCAGGAGCGGGCGAAAGCCCGCGGCCGGGTCGGCGGCGCAGTCCTGCGGCCCGGCCAGAACGTAGGCCGAGACCAGCTCCGCCCGCCGGGCGCCGAGGTCCTCGCGGTCGAAGCGCAGCCGCAGCTCGCGCCGGACGGTGAAGAGCGAGGCCCCGTCGGCGGCGGCCGGGACACCGGTGGCCGGGCGCACGGCGTACACGAAGGTGTGGTCGGTGGTCACTTCCAGTACGTCGGGGGCGACCTCCTCGAAGGCGAGGGTGCCGCTGACCCGCACCCGGGGGTCGGCCAGGACGGCGGTCTCCGGCTGGAAGCGCACCAGCCAGCCGGTGGCCGCGTGCCTGCCGTCGCCGGAGGGCGAGGCCGTACTGCGGTCGAACTGCGCGAGCTGGTCGGGGTCGAGCAGGACCCGTACGGGCCGTGAGGCGGCCCCGGCGAGCACGTCGGGGTCGAGCGAGGACTGCACCAGGTAGTCCTTGGCGATGGACAGGGCGGTGACCACCTGTCCGTCGCTGAAGTGGTGCGTGCGGCGCACGGCCGGCAGGGTGATGCCGGCCGCCCCGATGCGGTATTCGGCGGCCGGGCTCGCGGCGTAGAGGTCGGCGGGCCGGCCGCCGGGCACGGCCGCGACGGGGGCGAGCGGGACGACGGTGCTGCTGAGCGGGTCGGGCCGACCGCCGGTCGGCGGGACGTAGGGGTTGCGCAGCCCCATGTACACGGCGGCCGCGAAGGCGGTGGCGATCAGCAGGACGAGCAGCATGCCCTGCCGGGCGCCCCGGCCGGGGACGCTGTTCCGGGGCCCGGAGGCGCCGCTCGACCAGATGGACCGGCTGCGGACGGCCCGGGCGTGCTCGCCCATGCGTTCCTGCGCGGAGTACTCCTGGAGGCGGGCAGCCCGCACGAAGTCCTCGTCGAACACGACCGCCCGGTAGTCGTCCGACCGGAACTCGTCGTCGCCCCCGCCGATGCCCTCGGGGGTGCCGTCGGGTGGATCTCCTGGAACGGCCATCGCTTCTCCCCGCTGTCCCCGCCTCAGAGAAGCCCCCGGCTCCGGTCCGTGCGAGCGGGGTCGTACTTTCAGGGTTGGCGGTCGGAGGGGTAGGTAAACGCGCCGACGCCGGTCACTTCCCGCAAGGGCGTACTGGCGGGCGCGGGAGCGGGGTCGGACCCGCCGGAGGCGCTGCGGTACACGGCGCTGAAAGCGAGCGCGACCATGCCGAGGCCCATCACGAACGCGAGGACCCAGGCGACGGGACGCAGCCAGGGAGACCGGCCGCGGTAGGGCCGCAGACTGCCGCCGTAGGCCCCGTACGGGCCGTCGGCGTATGCGTGCCGGTCCCGGTCCCAGCCGTCGCCCTCGTACGCGTCGGGCCGGCCGTACCCGTAGCCGTCGTACTCCTCGTCGGAGGTCCAGCCGCCCGCCATGGCGGCCCGGGCGGCCTCGGCCTCCACGCGCGCCCGGTCTGCGGCCCGCTGGCGCTCGACGGCGCTCGGTTCATGGATCTCGGCGTTCCGGACGAAGGCCTCGTCGAACACCACGGAGGCGAAGTCGTGATCCGCGCCTCCGCGGTCGTCGTCGGGCTCCCCGTCGTCCGGGAACGGCTTGCCCCCCACGTCGTCCGGCACAGAACCAGCGTAGACCGGGGGGACCACTTTGGGCAGGGTGTGAGTCCGATTCCGGCCACACCGTGTCCCGTCGCCGGCTACCGGACGTGACCGTCGCCGGTGACGATGTACTTGGTGGAGGTGAGCTCGGGAAGGCCCATCGGGCCCCGGGCGTGCAGCTTCTGCGTGGAGATGCCGATCTCGGCGCCGAAGCCGAACTGACCACCGTCCGTGAACCGGGTGGAGGCGTTCACGGCGACCGTGGTCGAGTCGACCAGCTGGGTGAAGCGGCGCGCGGCGGCCTGCGAAGTGGTGACGATCGCTTCGGTGTGGCCCGAGGTCCAGCGGCGGATGTGGGTGACGGCGTCGTCGAGCGAGTCGACGACGCCGGCCGCGATGTCGTAGGAGAGGTACTCGGCGGCCCAGTCCTCGTCGGTCGCGGGGAGGGCGGTGACCTTGGTGCCCTCGGCGGCGGCCAGGACGCGGGCGTCGCCGTGCACGGTCACGCCGGCGTCGGCGAGGGCGTCGAGGGCCCGCGGCAGGAAGGCGTCGGCGATGTCGCGGTGGACCAGGAGGGTCTCGGCGGAGTTGCAGACGGAGGGGCGCTGGGCCTTGGAGTTGACGAGGATGTCCACGGCCATGTCGAGGTCGGCCAGGGCGTCGACGTAGACGTGGCAGTTGCCGGTACCGGTCTCGATGACCGGGACGGTGGACTCCTCGACGACGGTCTTGATGAGGGAGGCCCCGCCGCGCGGAATGAGCACGTCGACGAGGCCCCGGGCGCGCATCAGCTCGCGGACGGACTCGCGGGACTCTCCGGGGACGAGCTGGACGGCGTCGGCGGGCAGGCCGGCGCTTTCCACCGCGTCGCGGAGGATGCCGACGAGCGCGGTGTTGGACGCGTACGCGGACGAGCTGCCGCGCAGCAGGACCGCGTTGCCGGACTTGAGGCAGAGGGCGGCGGCGTCGACGGTGACGTTGGGGCGGGCCTCGTAGATGATGCCGACGACGCCGAGGGGGACGCGGATCTGCCGGAGGTCGATGCCGTTGGGCAGGGTCGAGCCGCGGACGACCTCGCCGACGGGGTCGGGCAGGGCGGCGACGTCACGGACGTCCGAAGCGATGGCCGCGACCCGCTCGGGGGTGAGGGTGAGGCGGTCGATGACGGTCTCGCTGGTCCCGGCGGCGCGGGCCCTGCCGGTGTCGACGGCATTGGCCGCGATGATCTCGGCCGTACGGGCCTCCAGCGCGTCCGCGATCGCCAGCAGGGCCGTGTCCTTGGCGGACCGCGGCAGTGGGGCGATGGCGGCGGCGGCCGTACGGGACCGCCGCGCGGTGGCGAGGACGGGCGAGGCGGCGGTGGCGGTGGCGTCGTCGAGCGAGGTCATGCGGCCCAGGGTAGTCGCCGGGCGGGCCGTGCCCGTGGGGGTTCCACCCCGCGAGACGCCTCGCGGCGGGCTCGGGGGGGTGCGCCGCTGCTTGCGGGGCCGGGCCGGGCCGGCGGCGGTGGGAGCGCCCCTGCAGGGCGGGGCTCCGCCCCGGACCCGCGCCTCGCACGCCGGCGGGGCTGACCATGCTCCCGCTGTCGGATACCCGCCTCGCACGCCGCCGGGACCGGACGGGCCCCCGCTACGGGGTGCGCACCGCGAACGAGGGCGGGGCTGGACGTGCCGGCGGGGCTGGACGTGCCGGCGCGGCTGGTTCGCGCCGCCCGGGTCCTCCGTCTCAGTACGGGTGTACGCCCACCGGGTGGGCCGGGGGTGGGCCGTAGCCCTCCGCCAGGCGGAGGTGGTAGGTGGCGCGGTCGATGACCTCCAGGCCGACGATCTCCCAGGGCGGGAGCTGCGCCGAGGAGCGGTGCTCGCCCCAGAGCCGCAGGGCGACGGCCGCCGCGTCGTGGAGGTCGCGGGCCTCCTCCCAGTACCGGATCTCCGCGTGGTCCCCGGCGTACCGGCTGGTCAGCAGGAACGGGTGGTCGTGGGCCAGCTGCTCCAGTCCGCGCCGGACCTCCGACAGCGGCGCCGGCTTGCCGGAGACGCTCAGGGTCACGTGCCAGAGGCGGGAGGCATCCCGTTCGTCCCCGTTCCCGTGCCCGTGGCCCTCTCCGCCGTCGCCGCCCTCCCCCGTACCGACGCTGGTCAGCGCTCGTCTCACCAGCCGCCTCCTGTCTCCGCCGCGCGTGTCGCCCGCCCTTCACAGTTGACCAGTCCCCGGCCCACCGCGCGGCGGTTTTACCGAACCTCAGCCCTGCAGCAGGACCAGATCGTCCCGGTGGACGACCTCCCGCTCGTACGCGGGTCCGAGTTCCCGTGCGAGCTCTCGGGTGGAGCGGCCGAGGAGCTGCGGGAGCTCCTTGGCGTCGAAGTTGACCAGGCCCCGTGCGACGGCCCGGCCGGAGGTGTCGCGCAGTTCCACCGGGTCGCCCGCGGTGAAGTCGCCCTCGACGGCGGCGATGCCGGCGGGGAGCAGCGAGCTGCCGCGTTCGGTGACCGCGCGGACGGCGCCCTCGTCGAGGACCAGGTGCCCCTGGGGGGTGGAGGCGTGCTGGAGCCAGAGCAGCCGGTCCGCGGAGCGGCGGCCGGTGGCGTGGAAGTGGGTGCCGGTGACGCGGCCGGCGAGCGCGTCCGCGGCTTGGCTGGCGGAGGTCAGCACCACCGGGATCCCCGCGGCGGCCGCGATCCGGGCCGCCTCGACCTTGGTGACCATGCCGCCGGTGCCCACGCCCGCCTTGCCCGCGCTGCCGATGGAGACGTGCGCGATGTCCTCGGCGCCGCGCACCTCGCCGATGCGGCTGGTGCCGGGGAGGGAGGGGTCGCCGTCGTAGAGCCCGTCCACGTCGGACAGCAGGACCAGCAGGTCGGCCCGGACGAGGTGGGCGACGAGGGCGGCCAGGCGGTCGTTGTCGCCGAACCGGATCTCGTCGGTGGCGACGGTGTCGTTCTCGTTGACGACCGGGAGGGCGCCCATGGCCAGCAGCTGGTCCAGGGTGCGGTAGGCGTTGCGGTAGTGCGCGCGCCGACTGGTGTCGTCGGTGGTGAGCAGGACCTGGCCGACGCGGACGCCGTAGCGGGCGAAGGATGCGGTGTAGCGGGCGACGAGCAGTCCCTGCCCGACGCTGGCGGCGGCCTGCTGGCGGGCCAAGTCCTTGGGGCGGCGGCGCAGGCCGAGGGGGGAGAGTCCGGCGGCGATGGCGCCGCTGGAGACGAGGACGATCTCCTTCTCGCCGCCGCTGCGGGCCTTGGCGAGGACGTCGACGAGGGCGTCCACCCGGTCGGCGTCGAGTCCGCCCGCCGCGGTGGTCAAGGAGGAGGAGCCGACCTTGACCACGATCCTGCGGGCGTCCACGACACCTTGCCTAGCCGCTGACACGTCTGTCCCCTTGCCCCTTGCCGGAATCCCTGCCACCTCAATCTACGGGGTGCTCCCGAGGGGCCGCTCGGGGGTTTCGAGGCGTGGGACCCGTGCGGATGCGCCGGTCGGTCAGGCGGCGGAGGTGGACTGCCGGGGCTCCGGCTCCGCGGCCTGCGCGGCGCCCGGTACGAGGATCTTGCGGGAGAGCAGGAAGGTGAACGGGATGGCGACGACCGCCGCGACCAGCGGGGCGATCCGGGTGTCCATGCCGACCCAGGCCACCAGGGCGTACAGGCCGGCCGACTGGATGACGAAGTTGGTGACGTTCGTCAGCGGGAAGAGGAAGAACTTCTTCCAGGTCGGCCGGGTCCGGTAGGTGAAGTAGGTGTTCATGAAGAACGACCCGACCATCGCCAGGACGAAGGCGAGGGAGTAGGCGGCGAAGTACGGCATCCACGGGTGCAGCAGCAGGTAGATGACGTAGAAGGTGCCGGTGTTGACCCCTCCTACGAGGGCGAACCGGAAGATCTGGCCGAGCTGGTCCCTGCGGCTCATCGCGCGCTGCGCTCCGAGCTGCGATCCGCGCTGCGCTCCACGATCGTCGCCTCCGTCGCCTCGGTCGCGTCCGCCGGCCTCGCGGCCCGCGCCGTCCGCGTGTCCCGCACCTCTCGCCCGCCGGGCGGGAGGTGGTCGGCGCCGTGGGCCTCCTTCACCAGGAAGTGCGGTCGGCGCTTGGTCTCATAGTAGATGCGGCCGATGTACTCGCCGATGAGACCCAGCATGATCATCTGGACGCCGCCCAGGCCCACGATGATCGCCACGAGGGTGACGTATCCCGGCGACTCGACGCCGTTGGTCATCGCCGCGATCGTGATCCACAGGGCGTACAGACCGGTCAGGGCGACGAGTGACACCCCGAGCCAGATCCCGATGCGCAGGGGCCGGTTGTTGAAGGAGATCAGGCCGTCCATGCCGTAGTTCAGCAGGGATCCGAACTTCCACTTCGTCTCGCCCGCCTCGCGCTGCGCGTTGCGGTAGTCGAAGTGGACCGTGTCGAAGCCGATCCAGGAGAAGAGCCCCTTGGAGAAACGGTTGTACTCCGGCAGCGAGAGCAGGGCGTCCACGGCCGGGCGGGAGAGCATCCGGAAGTCTCCGACGCCGTCGGTGAGCTCCACGTCGACCCAGCGGTTGACGCCCCGGTAGTAGAGGCGGCTGAGCGCGGAGCGGACCTTCTTGTCCCCCTCGCGCGTGCGGCGGGCGATGATCTGGTCGTGACCCTGCCGGTAGTAGTCGAGCATCGTCGCGATGAGCTCCGGCGGGTGCTGGAGGTCCGCGTCCATGATCACGACGGCGTCGCCGGTGGCCTCGCGCAGGCCCGCGAGCATGCCGGCCTCCTTGCCGAAGTTGCGGCTGAACGAGACGTACCGGGTCTGCTCGCCGTGTTCGGCCGCGATCTTCCGGAGCTTGCCGAGCGTGCCGTCGCGGCTGCCGTCGTCGACGTAGCAGACCTCGTACTCGACGGGGAGGTCATCCAAGACCTTGCGGATCTCCACGTCGAAGCTGTCGATGACGGCCTCTTCGTTGTAGCAAGGGACAACTACGGACAGCTTCGTCATGAACACTTCCTGCTGGGTCCGAACGGGTGATTGTCGGCGACCGGACCCGCCCTTCACCTCTTCCTCAGAAGTATGCACGGCGGGAGTCGGTCTGCCCGGAGCGACCGTTGCACACGGTAGCTTTGACGGGATAAGCGCAATGAGCGGAACGAAACGAAGGGATCGAGGTGCACGTGCCCGACGTCTCCGTGGTCGTCATCGTCTACAACGACGCAGAGCGTCTGCCGACAGCAGTCCGGTCGGTTTTGGACCAGACCCTGCACGGGGTCGAAGTCGTGATCGTCGACGACTGCAGCAAGGACCGCTCCTACGCGGTCGCCCAGGAGCTGGAGGCCGCGCATCCCGGAAGAGTGCGCGCGTTCCGCCTCCCGGAGAACAGCGGCGGCTGCGGCGCGCCCCGCAACCACGGCATCCAGCAGGCCACCGGCACCTACGTCATGTTCCTGGACAGCGACGACGTGCTGGAGCGCAACGCCTGCCGGAACATGCTCGCCGCCGCCGAGCGCACCGGCTCCGACCTGGTCTCCGGCATGTGCGTGCGCGTGCACCTCGACAACCGGTGGGGCAAGACCACCGAGTGGTACCCCTGGATCTACTCCCGCACCCGCACGCTGGAGTCGATCACCGAATTCCCCGACCTGCTGGTCTACGACACCCTCTCCACGAACAAGTGCTACCGGCGCGCGTTCCTGCTGGAGCAGGGGCTGGAGTTCCCGGTCGGCATCCACTACGAGGACCTGCTGTTCTCCGCCCAGGCGTACGTGGCCGCCCGCCGCATCACCCTGATCCCGAACCACGTCTACTACTGGAACGTGCTGGAGACGGCGGCGGCCAAGTCGATCAGCAACCGGCGCCACGAGATCGCGAACTTCGTGCACCGGATGGAGATCCACCGCCGCGTCGACCAGCTGCTGGCCGCCGAGGGGCACACGGACATCAAGTCCGCGAAGGACGCCAAGTTCCTCAAGCACGACCTGGTCCTGCACCTGCGCGACCTGCCCCTGCTGAGCGACGCGTACCGGCAGGAGTTCGCCCGCCTCGCCAACGGCTACCTCGCGGGGATCGACCCGGCCGCGTACGAGAACGTCACCTACCTCCAGGCCATCTGCGCCTACCTGCTGGGCAAGGAGGACTGGGACAACCTGCTCCCGGCCGCCGACGCGATGACCAACAAGGGCCGGCTCTCCTCGCCCCTCGCCGAGCGCGACGGCCGCGTGTACTGGTGCGGCCGGCACATCGACGGTCCCGACGCCGCCGACGCGGCCGAGGCCCGCCGGATACTGGACGTCACCGCGCAGGGGTTCCACACCACCCCGCTCAGCGCCCTCCAGCTCGGCAACCGCCTCACGTCCTACGAGGACGACGGGCGCGGCACCGTCACGCTGTCCGGAGCCGTCGTGAACCCGCTCGGCCGGATCGGCGCCGACGCGGAGCTGAAAGCCACGCTCGAAATTCGGGCCCGCCGTCAGATCGGGGTGCGGTCCTTCAGCTTCCCGATGGCAACCGTGCGACACGCCGGTGACACGATCGAGTGGAGCGGCTCCGCCGACATCGGCAGCACCGTCCGCCCCCTCGGCATCATCGACGCCGTCTGGGACGTCCGGCTGAAGCTCACCGCCGGTGGCCAGCGCATCACCACCCGCGTCTCGGTCGGCGGGGTCGACCTGGAGTCGGCGGCCCGCCTGCGGGTGCGCCCGCGGCTGACCCGGCTGGTCTCCGACCGCTTCGAGCCGGAGATGACCAAGAAGGGCAACCTCTCCTACGTCCTGACTGCGCACGGCGCAGCCTCCGTCCGCACCCGGACCCTGATCGAGAGCGCCATACACGGCAAGGCCGCCGGCGTGGTCAAGCGGGGCCTGCGCAAGGCCCTGCGCGCCCGCCGGAACATGGGCTCGGGCGAGCAGAAGGTGAAGGTCTACCACGAGGTCTTCTCGAAGCTGCCGGTCAAGAAGGGCACGGTCGTCTTCGAGAGCCACCTGGGCAAGCAGTACAGCGACAGCCCCAAGGCCATCTACGAGGAGATGGTGCGCCAGGGCGTGCCGTTCGAGGCGATCTGGTCGTACGCGGGCGCCAAGCCCACCGGCTTCCCCAAGGAGGCCACCCTGGTGCGGCGCTGGAGCTGGCCGTACCTGCGGGCCCTGGCACAGGCCGAGTTCTGGGTCGACAACCAGGGCTTCCCGCTGGCCCTCGCCAAGCGCCCGGGGACGACGTACATCCAGACCTGGCACGGTTCGGCGCTCAAGCGGATGGGCTTCCACGAGCCCCGCACCAAGGCTCAGGGCCGCGCGGGCCAGGCCCGCTTCCAGGCTGCCGTCGACCGCTTCGACCACTTCCTGATCCGTTCCGAGCACGACGCCCGCACCCTCGCCAAGGGCTTCCGGCTGCGCGACGAGGTACTGCTGCGCACCGGCTACCCGCGCAACGACGCCCTCGTCGAGGTGCACCGCGTCGAGGCGGACAGCGGCGAGCGGGTGCGCGGGCCCCTCTCGGCCGAGCTGGGCATCGACCCGGACAAGAAGGTGCTGCTCTACGCGCCGACCTTCCGGGCCGGGGCGGACGGCGCCGTCGAGGGCTTCGAGTTCCCCTTCGACGTCGAGGAGTTCGCGGAGCGGCTCGGTGACCGGTTCACCCTGCTGGTGCGGACCCACTACCTCAACAGCGTGTCCCTGCCGCCGTCGGTCGCGGGCCGGGTCCTCGACGTGTCCCGGCACCACGACATCACCCCGCTGCTGGCCCTCGCCGACGGTCTGATCACCGACTACTCGTCCGTGATGTTCGACTACGCGGTCCTGGACCGGCCGATGCTGTTCTTCGCGTACGACTACGACAAGTACGCGAACGACATCCGCGGCACGTACTTCGACCTGTTGGACAAGGCGCCGGGGCCGGTGGTGGCCACGGCGGACGAACTCCTGCAGGCCATCGGCGCCTTCGACGAGGCGGACGCCAAGTACGCGGAGGCGCGCCGGCGCTTCCTCACCGAGTTCGGCGAGTACGACCGGGGGGACGCCGCCCGCCGGATCGTCGAGAAGTTCTTCACCAGGAGCGGCAAGTGAGCCAGCAGACCGCCGCCCCCGGCGGCCGGGACATCTTCCTCGTCGGCAACAGCGTGGACGAGCTGGGCGGCGTGACGACCTGGTCGCACCAGATGGCCCGGCTGTTCACCGACCGCGGGCACCGGGTGCACGTCGTCGGAATCGCCCCCGTCGCCGAGGAGATCCGGCAGAAGCTGCCGCAGGACCTGCCCTACGGCACGACCACGCTCTACGACGCCCACCCGCCCGGCGCGCGTCGGCTGCACGGGATCAAGGGCCGCCTGAACGCGCCCGAGCGGCGCCGCCAGGCGGCCCGGCGGGCGAAGATGCGGGCCAAGGCGGAGAGGCTGAGCGACCTGTTCCGCGCGGCCCGCCCGGGCGGCGTGGTCATCGTCACGCAGGTGTGGGCGATGGAGTGGGTCTCCCTCGCGGACACCAAGGGGCTCACCGTCATCGGCATGAGCCACGAGTCGTTCGAGGCGAGCCAGAAGTCCACCCGGGGCGAGCGGGTCCGCCGCTACTACCCCGAGGTCGACCGCCTGCTGGTGCTGACGGCCGAGGACGCGGACCTGTGGATCAGGGCGGGCATGGAGAACGTGGGGAGCATGCCGAACCCGCTGCCCTTCATGCCGGAGCAGCCCGCTCCGCGCACGGAGAAGGTCGTGGCGAGTGTCGGCCGCCTCGCCTTCGAGAAGGGCGTCGACCTGCTGCTCGACGCCTGGGCGGACGCCGCCCCGCACCACCCCGAGTGGGTCCTGCGCATCTACGGTGCGGGCGTGGAGGAGCCGACGCTGCGGGCGCACTGCACCTCGCTGGGGCTCGACGACTCGGTGGAGTGGATGGGCAGCACCGACGACGTGCTCGGCGCGCTGCGCGGGGCCTCCGTCTTCGCGCAGGCCTCGCGCGCCGAGGGGTTCCCGATCACCTTGCTGGAGGCGATGGCGGCGGGCGTGCCCGTGGCCGCCTTCGACTGCGCGCCCGGCGTGCGGGAGATCGTCGACCACGGCGAGGACGGGCTGCTGGCCCGGCTGGGCAACACCATGGAGCTGGCCGGGCACCTGACGGCGCTGATGGCCGACCGCGAGCTGCGCGACCGGCTCGGGGAGGCCGCCTTCCGCTCGGTGCAGCGGTACTCCAGCGCGGAGATCACCGACCGCTGGGAAGGGCTGTTCTCCTTCCTGGAGCGCTGAGCGCCGGCGCCGGCCTCCCGGTCGACCGCGTACGTACGAAGCCGCCCGCCCCGGATCGGTCCGGGGCGGGCGGCTTCCTGCGTACGGGGCCGGCCGGCCGCTCGCGCGGCGCACGGTCGGGGGCGGGGGTCAGGCCGTGTGCACGTCCTTGGAGCGGTCCGCGCGGGCGGCCTTGTTGGCCTCCCAGCCCGCCCAGGCGGACGTGACCATCTCACGGACGTCGTGCCGGGCCTTCCAGCCCAGTTCGCCGGTGATCTTGTCCGCCGAGGCCACCACCTTCGCCGGGTCACCGGGGCGGCGCGGGCTGATCACGGGGGCGTGGGTGTGGCCGGTGCCCTGGTTCAGCAGCTCGACCATCTCGGCGACCGACACGCCCTCGCCGCGCCCGATGTTGACGGTGAGGTCCTTGTAGTCCCCGGTCGAGGCCCACTCGGCGAGCTTGCGGGCCGCCGCCACGTGGGCCTCCGCGAGGTCCTCGACGTGGATGTAGTCGCGGATGCAGGTGCCGTCCGGCGTCGGGTAGTCGTCACCGAAGATCTTGGCTCCCTGGCCGGCGTCGTAGCGCTCGAAGACCATCGGGACCAGGTTGAAGACGCCGGTGTCGGCGAGCTCGGGGGTCGCGGCGCCCGCCACGTTGAAGTAGCGCAGGCAGGCCGTGGAGATGCCGTGCGCCTTGCCGGCGGCGCGCACCAGCCACTCGCCGGCCAGCTTGGTCTCGCCGTACGGGCTCAGCGGCGCGCAGGGGGTCTCCTCGGTGACCAGGTCGACGTCGGGCATGCCGTAGACGGAGGCGGAGGAGGAGAAGAGGAAGTTGCGGACGCCTGCGGCGGCCACGGCCTGCAGCAGGACCGTGAGGCCCTGCACGTTCTCGTGGTAGTAGTACAGCGGCTTCTCGACGGACTCGCCGACCTGCTTCTTGCCCGCCAGGTGCACCACGCCGGTGATCTTGTGCTCGGCGATGGTCTTGTCCAGGACCAGCCGGTCCAGCACCGAGCCGACCACCAGCGGTACGCCCTCCGGAACGCGGTCCTCGTTGCCCGTGGACAGGTCGTCGAGGACGACGACCTTCTCCCCCGCGAGCAGCATCGCGCGGACGACGTGCGCGCCGATGTATCCGGCGCCCCCGGTGATCAGAAACGTCATGTGTATCTCCTGGTCCTGTCCTTGTTCTGGCTACAGCGGTCCCGCCCGGGCGTTCGCCGCCGGATGTTCTCCGCTGGTGGTTCAGCCCGTCCCGCGGCCCGACCGGGCCCGGTGCAGGCGGTTGCGCACGAGGTAGAGCGCGCCCTCGACGCCCGGTGCGAGGCGCAGGGCCAGCGCGCCGGAGCCGGTGCGGTACGGCTGCGCCAGCAGCACACCGTACCGGCTGCTCGGCAGGGCGCGTCGGTGGAGCAGTCCGCCCGCGGGGCGCAGGGAGGTGAGCAGGGAGCTCCCGTCGGCGAACCGTACGCCCACCTTGACCGTCCAGCGCTGCATCCTGCGCAACCCCTGCCGGCGGCCGGTGTCGGCCAGGTCGCGGAGCCGGAAGGGCAGCACCGCGCTCCAACCGCCGTCCGCGTCGGGGGCGAGGTCGACCGGCCGGGCGAGCACCGGTTCGCCGCCCGAGCGGGGCAGGAAGTGCAGCTGCGCGGCCTGTGGACCGGCCTCGGCGAGGCGCCCGTACAGGTCGTGCAGGCGGATCCGCACGGCCGCGCGGCCGTGCGCTTCGGCGTCCACGGAGACGGGCAGCTCCGCCACCGGCAGCGCGGCCAGGCCGTCCAGCTCGACCGGCAGTTCCGCGCTCCACACGGGCACCCCCGCCGCGTCGGCGGCGTAGGGGGGCGGCAGCAGCGGAGGTTCGGCGGCGAGGCGGGTCAGGCGCACGACGTCGGCGGGCGGGGTCGCGGTGGCGCGCAGCACCCGCACGATCCAGCGGGTGGGGGCGGTCGCGGCATCGATGTCGACGGCGGCGAAGGTGTCGAGGTACTCGCGGGTCAGGGTCCACCAGGCGGCCTGGTAGCCGGGGTCCTTGCCGACCTCGCGCAGGTACATGCGCAGGTCGTACTCCAGGAACTTCACCTGGCAGGCGCGACCCAACTCCGGGGAGGCGGCGGCGAGGACGCGGGAGGCCGCGCGGTGGGCCTCGATGCGCGAGCGCCAGTTCCCGACGTCCTCGCGGTCGAGGGAGATCGACACCTCGGCGGCGTCCCGGCGCACGTGCCAGACGTAGACGAGGTCGCCGATGACGGCGATGCGGGGGGCCGCGGCCAGGACGCGGGCGGTGAAGACGAAGTCCTCGTAGACGAAGCGGCCGTCGGGGAAGCGCAGGTCGTGCTTCCGCAGGAAGGACCGCTCGTACAGCTTGTTGACGCAGAGGGTGTCCCGGACCAGTTCGGGCCGGTCCGCGGGCCGCTCGATCACGTCGCCCGGGGTGTAGAGCCCCGGCATCCACGGCACGTCGTGGTGCAGGGGCAGCTCCCGCCGTACGGCCGCGCCGACGGTGACCGGTGCGCCGTGCTCGACGGCGGCGCGCACCAGGGCCTCGGCCGCCCCGGGCGGCAGCACGTCGTCGCTGTCGAGGAAGAGGACGTACGGGGCGGTGGCGGCGGCGATCCCGTCGTTGCGCGGAGTCCCGCAGCCGCCGCTGTTCTCCTCGCGGTGAATGACCTTGAGGCGGGGGTGGACGTCGGCCAGCTCGTCCAGCACCTTCGCCGTGCCGTCGGACGAGGCGTCGTTCACGGCGATGACCTCGGCGACCACCGGGCCCTGGGCGAGAGCCGAGGAGACGGCCTCGCCCACGAGCCCGGCGTCGTTGTACGCGATCACCACAACGGCAACGGTGGGGGGTTTGTTGTCGTTCACCCGGTGGATCCTAGGCGACCGAGGTAAACACACCCTCAAACCCGGCCGGGTGAACGCGCCGAAAATCCGATTAGAAGGGCCGGAACTCGTCGTACTCCTTCTGGGCGTCGTCGCCGCGCGTGGCGTCCTTCTCCTTGCGGCGCTGCGTCGCCGGACGCGGAGCCTCCAGGCGGTGGTCCTCGCCGCGGCGGCCCAGCATCTCGGCGCCGGCCATCATGGTCGGCTCCCAGTCGAAGACGACCGCGTTCTCGTCGGAACCGATGGCGACGCCGTCACCGGCGCGGGCGCCGGCCTTGCGCAGCGCGTCCTCGACACCGAGGCGGTTGAGGCGGTCCGCCAGGTAGCCGACGGCCTCGTCGTTGTTGAAGTCGGTCTGGCGCACCCAGCGCTCGGGCTTCTCGCCGCGCACGTTGTAGACGTCCTCGACCTCGTCGTAGGTGACGGTGAAGCCGGCGTCGTCCACGGCCTTCGGACGGATGACGATGCGGGTCGCCTCCTCCTTCGGCTTGCGGGCACGGGCCTTGGCGATGACCTCGGCGAGGAAGTACGAGAGCTCCTTGAGGCCCGTGCGGGCGACCGCGGAGACCTCGAAGACCTTGTAGCCGCGGGCCTCCAGGTCCGGGCGGACCATGTCGGCGAGCTCCTGGCCGTCCGGGATGTCGACCTTGTTGAGGACGACGAGGCGGGGCCGCTTCTCCAGGCCGCCGCCGTAGAGCCGCAGCTCCTCCTCGATGACGTCCAGGTCCGCGATCGGGTCGCGGTCGGACTCCAGGGTGGCGGTGTCCAGGACGTGCACGAGCACCGAGCAGCGCTCGACGTGGCGCAGGAACTCCAGTCCCAGACCGCGGCCCTGGCTGGCGCCGGGGATCAGGCCCGGAACGTCGGCGATGGTGTAGACGGTCGAGCCGGCCGTGACGACGCCCAGGTTCGGGACCAGGGTGGTGAAGGGGTAGTCCGCGATCTTCGGCTTGGCCGAGGAGAGCACCGAGATCAGCGAGGACTTGCCGGCGCTCGGGAAACCGACCAGCGCCACGTCGGCGACGGTCTTGAGCTCCAGGACGACGTCACCGCTGGTGCCGGGGACGCCGAGGAGCGCGAAGCCGGGGGCCTTGCGGCGGGCGGAGGAGAGCGCGGCGTTGCCGAGACCGCCGCGGCCGCCCTCGGCGGCGACGTAGGTGGTGCCCTGGCCGACGAGGTCGGCGAGGACGTTGCCCTCCTTGTCGAGGACGACGGTGCCGTCCGGCACGGGCAGGACCAGGTCCTGGCCGTCCTTGCCGGAGCGGTTGCCGCCCTCGCCGGGCTTGCCGTTGGTGGCCTTGCGGTGGGGGCTGTGGTGATAGTCCAGCAGGGTGGTGACGGCCTGCTCGACGACCAGGATCACATCGCCGCCACGGCCGCCGTTGCCGCCGTCGGGGCCGCCGAGCGGCTTGAACTTCTCCCGGTGAACGGAGGCGCAGCCGTGGCCCCCGTTACCCGCGGCGACGTGCAGCTCGACGCGGTCCACGAAGGTGGTCATGGGTGTTCCTCCAGATACATACGGGAATGTCCCGGGCAGGCCTTGCCGCCCATTAAACGTGTCTATGTGACAACGCGCCGAGGGCGGACCCCTCTTCCCGGCTCGCGCCGGGAAGAGGTGAGATCCGCCCTCGGGAAGTTACGAACGCTTGATCAGCAGGAGCTGGATCAGGCGGCCGGAACGATGTTGACGACCTTGCGGCCACGGTGCGTGCCGAACTCCACGGCACCGGCCTGCAGCGCGAACAGCGTGTCGTCGCCACCACGACCGACACCCGAACCGGGGTGGAAGTGGGTGCCACGCTGGCGGACGAGGATCTCGCCGGCGGAGACGACCTGACCGCCGAAGCGCTTCACGCCGAGCCGCTGGGCATTGGAGTCGCGCCCGTTCCGAGTGGACGATGCGCCCTTCTTGTGTGCCATGTCTCAGTCCCTCTTACTTCGCAGCCGCGGGGATACCGGTGACCTTGATCGCCGTGTACTGCTGGCGGTGACCCTGGCGACGGCGGTAGCCGGTCTTGTTCTTGTAGCGCAGGATGTCGATCTTGGCGCCCTTGTGGTGGTCCACGATCTCGGCCTGGACCTTGATCCCGGCCAGCACCCACGGGTCGCTGGTCACGGCGTCGCCGTCGACAACGAGCAGGGTCGAGAGCTCGACCGTGTCGCCAACCTTGGCAGTGGAAATCTTGTCAACCTCAACGATGTCACCAACAGCAACCTTGTGCTGGCGACCACCGCTGCGCACGATGGCGTACACGCGGATCTCTCTCTCACTCGGGACGGATGCTCCTGAAGCCAGCCGCTCAGTCGGGACCCCGTCTCGCGACAGGACCGCACTGATCCGGATTGGACGAGCGGCCTCTCCCGTACGGCGCTTGCGCGCACGACGCGGAAGGAAGGTGCTCAGGAGCGCGGCGCGCGCTAAACATATTTGCCTAGGCATGCCGACGGTCTAGGTTACGGTCCCGGTTCCAGGGGGTCAAACCGGGTCCTGAACGGCCGTGGGCCCCACCTCTCGGCGGGGCCCACTGCGTCACGCGGATCAGGCTTCGGCGGGCGCCGAGACCGAGGGCGGGGTCTGCTGCTCCGCCGCCGCGGTCTTCTTCGTCGTCCGCTTCGCCGCGGTCTTCTTCGTCGTGGCCGCCTTCTTGGCGACCGTCTTCTTGGCCGCCGTCGCCTTCTTGGCGGTGGTGGCCTTCTTCGCCGTGGTCGCCTTCTTGGCCGGAGCCTTCCTGGCGGCCTTCTTGGCCGGGGCGGCCTCCTCGGCGGGGGCCTCCGCCAGGGGAGCCTCCTCCGCGGGAGCCACCTCGGCGACCGGCTCGGCGACCGGGGTCTCGACGACCACCACCGCGGCCTCTGCCGCGCCTGCCGGGGACCCGGCGGGTGCGGTGGCCTTGCGGGTGGCACGGCGACGCGTACGGGCCGGGGCGGCCGAGGCCGGCTCGGGCACCTCGGCGGCGGCCCGGGCGGGCTCGGGCACGACGACCGGCTCGGGCTCGGCCACGGCGACGGGCTCGGCCACGGCGACCGGCTCCGGGGCCACCTCGGCCGCGGTGGCCGGGGCGCCCGCCGGGGCGGTCGCCTTGCGGGTCGCCCGGCGACGGGTACGGCCCTTGGGCGCGGCGTCCTCGACCGGAGCGGCCTCGACCGTCTCCGCCGGCTCGACGACCTCGGCGACCGGCTCGGTCACGACCTCGGCGACCGGCTCCAGCACCGTGTCCGCGGGCTCGACCACCGGTTCGGCCTCGGCCGCGGGGGCCGGGGTCCGCAGCGGGGCGGCCTCGCCGCGCGGGGCGCCCGCCGGGGCGGTCGCCTTGCGGGTGGCGCGGCGGCGGTTGCGGCGGCCGCTCAGACCCGAGGCGGCGGCCTCCGCCTCGGCCGGGCTGCTGTAGAGCTCCTCGTCCGGGACGAACTCGGGCTCGGGCAGGGCGCGCGGCGCGGCGGCCTCGGCGGCCACCTCGGCCTCCGACTCGAACTCCACGTCGGCCGTCTCGATGTCGTGGTCGTGCTGGTCGAACTCCGACTTGCCGCCACGGCGCTTGGAGCGCTTGCCGTTGCCGCCGCCACCGACGACGGTCGGCGTCTCCATGTGCACGATGACGCCGCGGCCGTTGCAGTGGACGCAGGTCTCCGAGAAGGACTCCAGCAGACCCTGGCCCACCCGCTTGCGGGTCATCTGGACCAGGCCCAGCGAGGTGACCTCGGCCACCTGGTGCTTCGTACGGTCGCGGCCCAGGCACTCCAGCATGCGCCGCAGGACCAGGTCGCGGTTGGACTCCAGGACCATGTCGATGAAGTCGATGACGACGATGCCACCGAGGTCGCGCAGCCGCAGCTGGCGCACGATCTCCTCGGCCGCCTCCAGGTTGTTCCTGGTGACGGTCTCTTCGAGGTTGCCGCCCTGACCGGTGAACTTCCCGGTGTTGACGTCGATGACGATCATCGCTTCGGTCTTGTCGATCACGAGGGAGCCGCCGGAGGGCAGCCACACCTTGCGGTCGAGCGCCTTGGCGAGCTGCTCGTCGATGCGGTACGTCGCGAAGACGTCGACCTCGGAGGTCCAGCGGGACAGCCGGTCCGCGAGGTCCGGGGCCACGTGCGAGACGTAGCCGTGGATGGTCTCCCAGGCCTGGTCACCGCTGACGATGACCTTGGAGAAGTCCTCGTTGAAGATGTCGCGCACGACGCGGACGGTCATGTCCGGCTCGCCGTACAGAAGGCTCGGCGAAGACGTCGAGATCTGCTTCGACTTCTTCTGGATGTCCTCCCACTGGCCCTGCAGACGCTCGACGTCGCGGCGCAGCTCGTCCTCGCTCGCGCCTTCGGCGGCGGTGCGCACGATGACGCCCGCGTCCTCGGGGACGATCTTCTTGAGGATGGTCTTCAGGCGCGCGCGCTCGGTGTCGGGCAGCTTGCGGCTGATACCGGTCATCGAGCCCTCGGGCACGTACACCAGGTAGCGGCCGGGCAGCGAGACCTGGCTGGTCAGGCGTGCGCCCTTGTGGCCGATCGGGTCCTTGGTGACCTGGACGAGGACGGACTGGCCGGACTTCAGGGCGGACTCGATGCGGCGCGGCCCGTTGGCCATGCCGAGCGCCTCGAAGTTGACCTCGCCGGCGTACAGGACGGCGTTGCGGCCCTTGCCGATGTCGATGAACGCGGCCTCCATGGACGGCAGCACGTTCTGGACCTTGCCCAGGTAGACGTTGCCGACGTAGGAGGTGGCTTCCTCCTTGTTGACGTAGTGCTCGACGAGCACGTTGTCCTCAAGGACGCCGATCTGGGTGCGCTCACCGCTCTGGCGGACGACCATGACGCGCTCGACGGCCTCGCGGCGGGCCAGGAACTCGGCCTCCGTGATGATCGGCACACGGCGTCGGCCCTGCTCGCGACCCTCGCGGCGGCGCTGCTTCTTCGCCTCCAGGCGCGTCGAACCCTTGATGGACTGGACCTCGTCGGAGGAACTGGACGCGGACTCCACGCGCTCGCGCGCCGGGCGCGGCTCGCGGACCTTGACGACGGTGCGTACGCCGTCCTCGTCGCCCGCCTCGGCCTCCGCCGCGGAGTCACCGCTGCGGCGGCGACGGCGACGGCGGCGACGGCTGGAGCTGGAACCGAGGGCGCCGTTGTCGTCGGCCTCCTCGTCCTCGTCCTCCTCGGCCTCCTGCTCGGCGGACGCCTCGGTGTCCTCCTCGGCGGACTCGTCGAGGTCGGCGCTCTCACCGCGACGGCGCCGGCGGCCACCGCGACGGCGGCGGCGGGACGGGCGCTCGCCCGACTCGTCGCCCTCGTCGTACTCGGCGGACTCCTCTTCGAGCTCGGCGGCCTCGGCCTCCGGCTCCTCCTCGGCGAGCACCTGGGGCAGGGAGACCGGACCGGCGGACTCGGCGACCGGAGCCTCGGCGACCGGAGCCTCGGCGGCGCCGCCGCGGCCGCGGCGACGGCGACGGCCGGCCGGCTGCGCGGGCTGGGCCTGGACGGTCTCGACGGCCTCGACCTCGGCGGTGAGCTCGTCGTCCTCCTCCTCGACCTCTTCGCTACGGACCGAAGCGGCAGCGGCGGCGGCCATGGCGGCCGTCTCGGGGGTCTGGAACATCGGCTCGGCGAAGACCGGGGCCTGGAACACGGCGACGGCGGGACGCGCGGCGCGGCGGGCGCGGCCCGGGGCGGCGGGCGCCTCGGTCTCGGCGGCGGGCTGCGGTGCGGCGACCGGTGCGGCCGGGGCGGCGGAGCGGGTGGCGCGGCGGCGGCCGCCGCGCTTCGGGGAGTCCACGGCGTCGGCGACGGTGACGGCGCGGGCCGGGGCGGGGGCCTGGGGGGCCTCCTCCACGACGGCGGGGGTCTCCGCGACAGGGGCTTCGGCGGCCGGAGCGGTGACGGCGCGGGTGGCACGGCGACGGGTCCGCGGCGCGGGAGCGGCCGCAGGCTCCTCCTCGACCACAGGGGCGGCCTCGACGACGGGAGCCTCGGCGGCGGCCGGTGCGACCGCGGCCGGGGCGGCGGCGGGGGCCTCGGCGACCGGGGACTCGGGGGCGGTGACGGCGCGGGTGGCACGGCGACGGGTCCGCGGGGCGGGAGCGGCCGCAGGCTCCTCCTCGACCACGGGGGCGGCCTCGACGACCGGGGCCTCGGCCACG
The DNA here is from genome assembly GCF_053606025.1 of Streptomyces sp. NPDC055254. Classification (NCBI taxonomy): domain Bacteria; kingdom Bacillati; phylum Actinomycetota; class Actinomycetes; order Kitasatosporales; family Streptomycetaceae; genus Streptomyces; species Streptomyces sp. NPDC055254. The sequence goes on from NZ_JBSGQV010000019.1 coordinate 126,953, forward strand.
GCGGCCTCGGCGGCCGGAGCGGCGACGGCGCGGGTGGCACGGCGACGGGTCCGCGGGGCGGGAGCGGCCGCAGGCTCCTCCTCGACCACAAGGGCGGCCTCGACGGCCGGAGCCTCGGCGACGGCGGCCTCGGCGGCGGGGGCCTCCGGGGCGGCCACGGCGCGAGTGGCACGGCGACGGGCCCGGGGGGCCGCAGCGGCCGGCGCCTCGT
>NZ_JBSGQV010000020.1:0-115644 GCF_053606025.1 Streptomyces sp. NPDC055254
GCGCGACCGCACCAGACCGAGCCAGCCCGTGCCGGCCACTACCAGCGCCAAGCAGCCCAACAACGCAAAGATCACGATCTACAGCTGGAGTACTAATAGGGCCCGTTCACATTGTCGATCGAGCCGTACCGCGCGGCCGCGTACTTGCACGCCGCGGTGATGTTGGCGACCGGGTCGTACGAGTTCATCGAGGTGCCCGGCACGTGATAGGCGCGGAAGGTCGGATCGATGACCTGGAGCAGCCCCTTGGACGGGATACCGGCAGCGGCGTTGGAATCCCAGTTGTTGATCGCGTTCGGGTTGCCCGAGGATTCCCGCATGATATTGCGGTGAATTCCGTTGTAGGTGCCGGGAATCCCGTGCTTGGCCATCACGCTGAGGGACTCGCGGATCCAGCCGTCGAGATTGTTCGCGTAGGCGGTGGTCTTGGCCGGAGCGGCCGCCTTCGCCTTGGCGCCCAAGGACAGCTTGAGGCCCGGGCGGATCACCGACGGGTTGTCACCGACGCCGGCCCGGTTGGCCGCGTAGAGCTGTTCCCAACCACCGGTCAGGGAATGCGCCGCCGCGATCTTGGAAAGGGTGTCCCCGGCGACTACGGAGTACGTCGTCGGGGCGGCGGCCTTCTCCACCGCGCCGGCGGGGGTCGTGCTGATCAGCGGCAGGGCGAGGGCCACGCCGCCGGTGCCGGCGAGGGCCAGCTTGCGGGTGATCGGGCGGTGCTTCGGCCGGCGGTGCTTACCCTGTGCGGGCATGGCGGAATTCCTCACGTGGGGGGACGGGAGAGTCCTGGCGGCGGCCGGTTCGGGAAGCGGGCCACCTGGAACGAGGGTGACCGTAGGCGAGCTCGTCGGGCCGGAACAAGGGCCGAATTCCATAAAGAGATCGACTTCTTGGTATCAGCCCGAGGAATGACCTTGGTCGGATCCTCGGGGAAAGGCCAACTTTCTTTCCGGGAAAAGGGAATCCGCGTTCCGGAAGAAATGATGTTGGCGCGCCCGGCGTGACTCACATCACGAGCGCGCAGCGCAGTGCCCATTACGGGCAAGTCGGCTCTCCGTATGCATCTTTGGGGCGACTCGCGCGTTGGTGGCGAATCGCCCATCCAGGACGCTTTCCGGCGTCTCGATCGAGCCGGCCGCCCTTCGTTACCGCCGCGACCGCCCCTTTTGTCGTCGTCCGTCCCCTCCCGCCTTGTCAGCCGCCCGCCCGCCCGCCCGCGCGCAGCGCCCTGCTCCCGCCCGCACGGGAGCAGGGGGCGCTACGAGCCGCCCGGGAGTTCCGCGAGTCGCTTCAGCGCGTGTGCCACCGCCGCCTCCGATGCGGGCAGCAGGGGCAGCCGTACGTCCGGAGTCGGGATGCGCCCCTGGGCGTGCAGGACGGCCTTGACGACCGTCGGGTTGGGTTCGGCGAAGGCCGCCGCCGACATCCGCGCCAGCGCGTGCCCCAGCGGCCGTGCCCGCGGCACGTCGCCCGCCCGCCAGGCCGCGTCGAGCTCCACGAACCGGGCCGTCGCCAGGTGCGCGGACGCCAGGATCCCGCCCGCCGCGCCGAGAGCCAGCATCGGCGACAGGTACGCGTCGTCGCCGGCCAGCACCTCGAACCCGTGCGGAAGGTCACCGAGGAGCGCCACCGTGTCCTGGTCGACGCCGCCGCCCGCGTACTTGATGCCGGCCACCCCCCGGAGCGAACCCAGCGCCCGCAGCGCGGCGGCGTCCAGCGACTGCCCCGTCCGGTACGGGATGTGATAGACGATCAGCGGAAGCGGGCTCACCTGCGCCAGCCGCGTGAAGTGCGCCAGCACGCCCGCCGCCGAAGGCCGGACGAACGACGGTACGGTCACCAGCGCCGCCCGCGCCTCCGGCCATCGGGCCAGCCGTGCCAGCGCGGCCTCGGCGGCGCGCGTCCCGCTCGCCCCGGCGCCCACGGTCAGCGCCGCACCCCGTTCCCGGCAGACCCGGGCGCAGACGTCGGTGACCAGATCGCGCTCCGCCTCGTCGAGGGTCGCCACCTCGGCGGTGGTGCCGAGGGCGACGATCCCGGTGGCGCCCGCGTCGAGCACCTCGTGGGCGAGCGCCTCCAAGGCGTCGGCGGCGATGTCGCCCGCCCGGGTGAAGGGGGTGATGAGTGGTACGTGGATCCCGCGCAGGGGCAGGGGCCCGCCGGCGTGGCGTGGCGTGTCCCGTGCCCCGCGCGCTTCCGGTTCCTGGGGGGCGGTCCGTGCCGAAGGGCCTGTCGTGGGTCGTGCCGCGTTCGCGTCCTGTGCCATGCCGTCGAGCCTGGCCTGCCCCGAGCCGCGAATCCAGTTCGCATTTCTTACCCGACACGTAAGCTGAGCCGATGCTCGACGTACGACGCCTGCGCCTGCTGCGTGAACTCGCCCGCCGGGGCACCATCGCCGCCGTGGCCGAGGCCCTCGCCTTAAGCCCTTCGGCGGTGTCCCAGCAACTCGGCGTCCTCGAACGCGAAGCCGGTCTGCCCCTGCTGGAACGCACCGGCCGCCGGGTCCGGCTGACCCCGGCCGGCGAGAACCTGGTGCGGCACGCCGAGGCGGTCCTCGAACGGCTGGAACAGGCCGATGCCGACCTCGCCGAGGCGCGCGACGGCCTGGCCGGAGCGCTGCGGATCGGGGCCTTCCCCACCGCCACCCGGGCCATCGTCCCCGCCGCCCTGGTCGCCCTCGCCCGCCGCCACCCGGGCCTGGAGCCGATGGTGTCCGAGACCGACCCGGCGGCCGTCGCGCACGCCCTGCGCGCCGGGGACCTGGACGTGGCCCTGGTCCACGAGTACGACTTCGTGCCCTCGGCGCGGGAACCGGGACTCGCCACCGAACCGCTGTACGGGGAGGCCATGTACCTGGCCGCACCCGCGTCCGGCATCCCCGCCCGGCCCGCCGCCGACGCCCGGCCCGCCGTCCGCTCCCTCGCCTCGGCCCGGACCCCCGCCCCGCCGCCATCCGCCGACGGAACACCCGCCCGGTCCGCCGGCCCCGGCCTGCCCCTCGCCCCCGACCAGGGCGAGGTCCTCCGTACCCACGCGGGCGCGCCCTGGATCACGGCCACACCCGGCACCCTGTGCCACGCCATGACCGTACGGGCCTGCCAGGCCGCCGGATTCACGCCGCGCGTACGCCACCAGGTCGACGAGTTCGCCACCGTGCTCGCCCTGGTCGCGGCCGGCCTGGGGGTGGCCGTGGTGCCCCAGCTCGGCATCGTGGGGCCGGCCGACCCCGCCGTCGTCCTCACCCGCCTGCACATGCAGCGCCGCACCAACCTCGCCTTCCGCAGCGGTGCCTCCTCCCACCCCGCGGTGGCCGCCTTCGGAGCGGCACTTCGCGCCTGCGTACCACGGGATCTGGCCGGGCCGCGCGCCGCGACGTGACACAACTCCCGTACCGGGTGCCGCCCGTGTACGTTCGGTGATCCAGACTGATTCGATTCGGTTCGATTCGAATCGATTCCATGGGATCCGATCCGACCAGAGCGGGGTAGCAGTGACGCATCGCGTACGAGGGGTCATCGCCCGGAGCAAGGGCGCACCGGTGGAGACGACGACGATCCTCGTGCCCGACCCGGGACCCGGCGAGGCCCTCGTCCGGGTACAGGCCTGCGGCGTGTGCCACACCGACCTGCACTACCGGGAGGGCGGCATCAACGACGAGTTCCCCTTCCTGCTCGGCCACGAGGCGGCCGGGATCGTCGAATCGGTCGGCCCGGACGTCACCTCCGTAGCGCCCGGTGACTTCGTCGTCCTGAACTGGCGTGCGGTGTGCGGCAACTGCCGCGCCTGCAAGCGCGGTCGGCCCTGGTACTGCTTCGCCACGCACAACGCCACACAGCCCATGACCTTGGAGGACGGCACGCCGCTCTCCCCGGCGCTCGGTATCGGTGCCTTCGCCGAGAAGACGCTGGTCGCGGCCGGACAGTGCACCAAGGTGGATCCGGCCGCCGCCCCGGCCGCGGCGGGACTGCTCGGCTGCGGTGTGATGGCCGGCCTCGGAGCCGCCCTGAACACCGGCAGCGTCGGGCGGGGGGACTCCGTCGCGGTCATCGGCTGCGGGGGAGTGGGCAACGCGGCCGTGGCGGGCGCCCGGCTGGCCGGCGCCTCCCGGATCATCGCGGTGGACCTGGACGACCGGAAGCTGGAGTGGGCGCGCGGCCTCGGCGCCACCCACACCGTCAACGGCCGCACCCAGGACGTGGTCGAGGCCGTCCGGGGACTGACCGGTGGGAACGGCGCGGACGTGGTCATCGAGGCGGTGGGACGGCCCGAGACCTACCGGCAGGCGTTCTACGCCCGCGACCTCGCCGGGACCGTGGTCCTCGTCGGGGTGCCGACCCCGGAGATGAAGCTCGAACTGCCCCTCCTCGACGTCTTCGGCCGGGGCGGCGCGCTGAAGTCCTCCTGGTACGGGGACTGCCTGCCCGAGCGGGACTTCCCGCTGCTCATCGACCTCTACCTGCAGGGCCGGCTGGACCTGGACGCCTTCGTCTCCGAGACCATCCCGCTGGACGGGGTCGAGGACGCCTTCGCGCGGATGGAACGCGGCGAGGTGCTCCGCTCGGTGGTCGCGTTCTGATCCCGCAGACCGGGAGCGGGCGACCGCCCGGCAAGATCGGTGCGCACCCGCACCCCGGCCTCACCCGCACCACCGCCTCACCCGCACCCCGGCCTCACCCAAACCACTGCCTCACCCTTGCCCCGTCCGTGGCCCCGTCCGTGATCCGGCCGGGGCCGCGGAGCCCGCTCACCTAGCACCCCAAGGGACGTCCGTGACCACCGCCCACAGCTACCGCCAGCCCGGTACGGTCCTCACCGACCACCACTTCACCGTGCCGCTCGACCACACCCGCCCCGACGGGGAGCAAATCGAGCTGTACGCGCGCGAGGTCGTCGGCGCCGGCAAGGACCCGGCGACGCTCCCCTGGCTGCTCTACCTCGAAGGCGGCCCGGGCTTCGGCGCCCGGCGGTTCATCGGCCGGCAGGCGTGGCTGGACCGGGCCCTGACCGAGTACCGCGTGCTCCTGCTCGACCAGCGCGGAACCGGGCGCTCCACGCCGGTGAACCGGCAGACCCTGCCCCTGCGCGGCACCCCCGCCCAGCAGGCCGACTACCTCGCGCACTTCCGTACCGACTCCATCGTGCGCGACGCCGAGGCCGTCCGCCCCCTCCTGACCGGCGGGGCGCCCTGGACCGTGCTCGGCCAGAGCTTCGGCGGCTTCTGCGCCACCCACTACCTCTCCACCGCCCCCGAGGGCCTCACGGCGGCCCTGATCACCGGCGGACTCCCGTCCCTGACGGCCACCGCCGAGGAGGTGTACGAGGCCGCGTACGTCCGCATGGAGCGCAAGAACCGCGCCCACTACGACCGCTACCCGATGGACGTCGACCGGGCCCGCCGGATCGCGGCACACCTCACGCACCACCCGGCCGAACTCCCCGGCGGCCACCGCCTGACCGCGGACGCCTTCCAGTCCCTGGGCATCCTGCTCGGCACCGGCGACGGCAGCCACCAACTGCACTACCTGTTGGAGGACGCCTTCGTCCCGACCCCTTCCGGCCCGGAGCTCTCCGACGCCTTCCTGGAGGCGGCCCGCGGACTGCTCTCCTTCGCCGGCCACCCGCTCTACGCGCTGATCCACGAGTCGATCTACGCCCAGGACCCGGCGGTCCCCACCGCCTGGGCCGCCGACCGGGTGCGCGCCGGTCACTCCCGCTTCGACGCCGCGAAGACCCTGGCGGGCGACGAGCCGCTCCTGTTCACCGGCGAGACCGTGCACCCCTGGCACTTCGGCGTCGATCCCGCCCTCGCCCCGCTGCGCGAGACCGCCGAACTGCTGGCGGCCCGTACCGGCTGGGGCCCCCTGTACGACCCGGCGCGGCTCGCCGCCAACGAGGTGCCGGTGGCGGCGGCCGTCTACCACGACGACCTCTACGTGGACACCGAGCACTCCCTGCGCACCGCCCGCGCCATCCGGGGGCTGCGGACCTGGGTGACGGACGAGTTCGAGCACGACGGCGTCCGGGCGGGCGGCTCCCGGGTCCTGGACCGGCTGCTGGCCCTCGTACGGGACGAGGCCTGACCCCACCCCACCGCCCGGCGCGGCCGCGGACCGGCAGCGCCACCCTGCCCGTGACGGCCCGTTGGCCTATGGTTGCGAGACATGACCGAAGAAGTGGATCAGTCCGCGCCCTTGGCTCCCATGCCCACCGACTGGCAGCGCGCCCTCGCCGTCGTCGCCCACCCCGACGACCTGGAGTACGGCTGCGCGGCCGCCATCGCGGACTGGACGGACGGCGGCCGGGAGGTCGTCTACCTCCTCGCCACACGCGGTGAGGCGGGCATCGACACCATCGCCCCCGAGGACTGCGCCCCGCTGCGGGAGGCCGAGCAGCGCGCGAGCGCGGCCGTGGTGGGGGTGTCGCAGGTGGAGTTCCTCGACCACCGCGACGGGATCGTCGAGTACGGACTCGATCTGCGCCGGGACATCGCCGCGGCCATCCGTCGGTACCGCCCCGAGCTGGTGGTCACCCTCAACCACCGCGACACGTGGGGCGGGGCCGGTGGCGGCGGCTTCTGGAACACCCCGGACCACAAGGCCGTCGGCCGGGCCACCCTGGACGCGGCGGCCGACGCGGGCAACCGATGGATCTTCCCCGAACTCCTCATGGAGCAGGGCCTGGAGCCCTGGGACGGCGTCCGCTGGGTCGCCGTGGCGGGCTCCGACACGCCCACGCACGCGACCGACGCCGGCCCGGGGATGGAGCGCTCCGTCGCGTCCCTCCTGGAGCACAAGGCGTACGTCGAGGTGCTGACGGACGAGGACCCCGAGGAGTACGTCCGCACCTTCCTCACCGGCAACGCGCGGCGGGCCGCGGCCCGGTTCGGCGGCCGTCCGGCGGTGGCGTTCGAGGTCTTCCCCCGCTGACCGGGCACCCTTAGGCTGACGGCTCGTCAGATCGCGGGAAGGGGCGGGCCGGATGATCGACACCGTGTCCACGGACATCGCGGAGGGTGAGGAGCGCATCCGGCTCGACGTCGCCGACGGGATCGCCGCCCTGACCCTCTGCCGCCCGGACCGGCTCAACGGCTGGAGCTGGGAGTCCACCCGCCAGCTGGGCCTGCTCGCGGACCGGATCCGCTTCGACCCGTCGGTGCGGGCGGTCCTGCTGCGCGCCGAGGGGCGCGCGTTCTGCGCGGGCATCGACGTCACGGCGCCGGGCGGTGCCATCACCGGCGGGTCGCCCGCCGAGCGCACCCGCAACTACTACGAGGGCATCCGCTGGGTCCACGAGCGGTTCGCGGTCCTCGCCCGGCTCCCGCAGCCGGTGGTCGCCGCCGTCCAGGGCTACTGCCTGGGCTTCGGATTCGAGCTGGCCCTGATGGCAGACGTCCGGGTGGCGGCCCAGGACGCCGTCTTCGCCCTGCCCGAGGCCCGGCTGGGCGTGGCGGTGGACGCCGGCGGGGACCTCCGGATCGCCCGCGAGGCGGGCGCGGGCTGGGCCAAGTACCTCGCCCTCACGGGCCGCCGCATCGACGCCCCGACGGCGGAGCGGCTGAACCTGGTCCAACTGGTCGTGCCGGGAGCCGAGCTGGAGTCCACCGCGCGGTCCCTGGCGGCGGAGATCGCCGCGAACGCCCCGCTGGCGGTCCAGGGCATCAAGCGGGCGGTCGACGCCTACGCCGACGCCGCCCTGCCCGCCGCGCTGGACCGCGTGGCGATGACCGCGGCCCTGACCCTCACCTCCGAGGACGCTCGGGAGGGCTACGGCGCCAAGGCGGCCCGCCGCCCGCCGCACTTCACCGGAGGCTGACCCGGGGCGCTCGGGACGCGAGGGACGCCCGGGTCCCGAAGCCGGGCGCGGCCGGGCGGCGCCGGGACGTGCCCCTGGAGTCAGCCGCCGAACGGCGCACGCCCCAACTGCTCCCGCACCGGCACGACCTCGGGGTTGACCACAGACCGGCGCTGCCAGTTCGCGCCGTCGACCACCAGGGTGTGGCCGGTGACGAACCGGGCGTAGGGCGAGGCCAGGAAGGTGGCGGCCCAGCCGAGCTCGCGCGGCGCCCCGACCCGCAGGGCGGGTTGCCGCAGGTCCTGAGGATCGGAACGGGGAGAGTCCCCGCCTCCGGAGCCCTCACCGCGCGAGGCGCGCTCCAGACCGTCCCTGATGTCCTCGGCCATGTCGGCGTGCGGGAACAGCCCGGGTACGAGTCCGTTGATCTGGATCCCGTACGGGCCCCACTCCACGGCCAGCGTCTCCACCAAGTTCTTCACACCGGCCTTGGCGGCCGAGCTGTGGGCGAAGCCCGGCCCGCCGGTCCAGGCGTACGAGGCGCCGATGTTCACGATCGACCCGGCAGTGCCCGCGGCGAGATGGCGGCGGCCGAACTCCCGGGTCATGAACCAGGTGCCCGTCAGGGTGATGTCCACCACCGCCCGCCAGGCGTTCGGCGACAGATCCTCGGCGGGGCAGGGGAAGTTGGCCGCCGCGTTGTTGACCAGCACGTCCGGCAGGCCGAGCGCGGCCTGTGCGGCGTCGAAGACGTCCGCGACCCGCTCGGGGTCCCGGATGTCGCAGACGGCGGCCCGCACCCGGCCCGCGCCGGGGACGGCGGCCAGTTCCTCCCGGGCGGTCTGGAGCTGCCCGGCGCGCCGGCTCGCGATCACCAGATCGGCGCCGAGCCGGGCGAACTCGGCGGCGATGGCCTTGCCCAACCCGGTGCCGCCGCCGGTCACGAGGACCACCTGCCCCGCGTACGTACCGGGGGGCAGGGCGGCGGCGCCGAGCGGGGGAGGCGCGGGCAGACCGCGCCGGATGTCGTCCGTCATGCGGGCATCGATAGCGCGCGGACGCGCAGATCACCATGCCCGCGACAGGATCAACCCTGCGGCACGTACGCCTGCTGGGCCGCGCAGGTCCAGATCAGGGCCTTGGACTCGCCGGTCTGCCAGTTCAGGTACCAGCCGCCGACGCGGTCGTCGTCCGAGACCGCGGTGGCCTCGCTGCGCCAGTCCGGGCCGCCGCCGTTCGGGAGGGGCAGGGCCAGCATCGGACCCCGGCCCGGCCAGTACGCGGCGTGGATGTAGTTGGCGTAGCCCTCTACGTAGTTCATGGCCGTGCCGACCGACACGTTCGTGGTCGGGCTGACGGAGTCGAGCGTCGCGTTCGCGTAGCCGGCGACGGGGGCGACGGCGGTGGGCAGGGCGTCATAGGGGCGCTTCCAGGCGGCCGGGGTCCGGCGCTGGACGTCGCGGTAGCTCTCCTGCTCGTACCCCACGACCCGCCCCTTGTCGTCGATGTCCGTCGCGTGGCTGCCGACGGTGCGGTCGTCCTCGGTCCAGATGGGGAGGCTGTACGTCGGATAGCCGCCGGCGGGCCAGACGACCGGGAAGCTCTTGACCACGATCAGGTCGTTCGGCTCGTCCCAGTACTCGGTCCGGGCGGTGCCGACGATGTCGCCCCGCTTGTTGATCGCCCGCACCGAGCTGATCGTGGTGCTCGGGTGGGCGTCCTGCGGCAGCGGGAGCTCGCGCAGCACCTTGCCGTCCAGCCATTCCTTCGCCACACCGGCCTCGACGCCCACCACGTGGCCCGCGTCATTGACGTCAGCGGCCGCGGTGGACGCGGAAGCGGTGCCGCTGATCAGCTGGACCGACGCGGCCCCCGGCCGGTAGGTGAACGCCGCACGGGCGGAGCCCGGGCCGCCGCTCACGAGGGTGCCGACCATCAGGCCCTTGCCGTTCACCGCCCGGACCGCGCCGGACTGGAAGCCCGCCGGCACCGGGACGGCGTGCACGGTACGGTCGGCGGTCCAGTAGACGGGCAGTCCGCCGCTGGCGCCGACCGCCAGCCCGTTCGGTCCGAAGCCGGTCACCTCGCTGCTGCCGTCCGCCGTCAGGGACGGCAGGGCGACGATCTCCGGGGTGCACGCGCTCTCGGCCGCCGCGGCGGGGCCGGCGGCGGTGACGAGGCCCGCGAGGACGGCCGCGGCGGCGGCGGTGCACGTGGAGCGTCTGATGCGGTTGCTGTTCATCGGGCAAGTCCCCCTGTGTGTCATGTGCTTGCGGCACGGCACGCGCGCCCGTGCCGTTGGCGGACGGGCGCTCGCACCATGATCAGTCTGGTGCCGGAGTGACGGAATGTCACGCGCGGCGGACGGATCGGCACGCTCGGTGCCCGGGCCGGCCCCGCCGGCGCGCGATGCCGGGGGCGGGCTCGTCGGGGGCGGCTGCCGCCGGGCTCCCCGGGCTCTCGCCGGTCTTCCCGGGCTGTCGCCGGTCTTCCCGGGCTCGCGCCGGGCTGCCGCCGGCCTTCCCGGGCTCCCAACCCGAGCCTCCCTGAGCCTCTCCCGCGCCCTCCCGAGGCCCCCGGGGCCTCTCGCCGGGACTTCGGGCGCGGTCTTGCCGGCCTGTCGTCGGGCCTCGCCGGGCCTCGCCCGCGGGTCCACCGGGCCTCCCGCGGGGCCCGCGCCGGGCCTTCCGGCGCGGGTATCCGCCGACTCTTGCGGACCGACTGGTTCCCACAGCGTCAAGCGACCGCTTAGTATGCCCGCAGAGTGTGGTTCCTCGACGGCGGCTGGAGGCCCCGGATGCAGGCATGGCGCGTACATACCCCCGGCGAACCCCGAGAGGCCATGCGCCTCGAAGAGGTTCCCGAGCCGGTGCCCGGCGAGGGCGAGGTGAAGCTCCGGGTGCTCGCAGCCAACGTCAACTTCCCCGACGCGCTGCTCGTCCGGGGCCAGTACCAGATCCGGCCGCCGCTGCCCTTCACCCCCGGGGTCGAGATCTGCGGCGAGACCGAGGACGGCCGCCGCGTCATCGCCACCCCGAGCCTTCCGCACGGCGGCTTCGCGGAGTACGTCACCGCCTCCGCGCGCGCCCTGCTCCCGGCCCCCGACACCCTCGACGACGCCGAGGCCGCCGCCCTCCACATCGGCTACCAGACCGGCTGGTTCGGCCTGCACCGCAGGGCCCGGCTCCGGTCCGGCGAAACCCTCCTCGTGCACGCCGCCGCCGGCGGGGTGGGCAGCGCCGCCGTCCAGCTCGGCAAGGCCGCCGGCGCCACCGTCATCGGGGTCGTCGGCGGAAAGGCCAAGGCGCGCACCGCCGAGGAGCTCGGCTGCGACCTGGTGATCGACCGCGCGACGGAGGGAACCGCCGGGATCGCGGCCCGCGTCAAGGAGTTCACCGGCGGCCACGGCGCCGACGTCGTCTACGACCCGGTCGGCGGCGACGCCTACGCCGCCTCCGCCAAATGCGTGGCCTTCGAGGGCAGGATCGTCGTCGTCGGCTTCGCCGGCGGCACCGTCCCCACCCCCGCCCTCAACCACGCCCTGGTGAAGAACTACGCCATCCTCGGCCTCCACTGGGGGCTCTACGCCACCAAGGACCCCGCCGCCGTCCTCGCCTGCCACACAGAACTCACCCGGCTCGCCGCGGAGGGCGCCATCAAACCCCTCGTCAGCGAACGCGTCCCGCTCACCGGCGCCGCCGACGCCGTGCAGCGCCTCGCCGACGGCGCCACCACCGGCCGGCTGGTCGTCGTACCCGCCCGGGACGGGGGCACCCGATGACCGCCGCCCCGACCGCCGGGGAACTCGGCGCCCGGGTGCGCGAGCTGCTCGCCGCGCACCCGCCCGCGCGGACGCCCCGGACCGAATTCCTGCGCGCCCGCTTCGACGCCGGACTGGCCTGGGTCCACTACCCCGAGGGCCTCGGCGGCCTCGGCGCGCCCCGCACCTTCCAGGCCGCCGTCGACGCCGAGCTGGAGGCCGCCGGAGCCCCCGACAACGACCCCCGCCGGATCGGCATCGGCCTCGGCATGGCCGCGCCGACCGTCCTCGCGTACGGCACCGAGGAGCAGAAGCGCCGCTTCCTGCGCCCCCTGTGGACCGGGGAGGAGGTGTGGTGCCAGCTGTTCAGCGAGCCCGGCGCCGGATCCGACCTGGCCGCGCTCGGTACCCGCGCCGTCCTGGACGAGGCCACCGGCGAATGGGTGGTCGACGGCCAGAAGGTGTGGACCTCCAGCGCCCACAGCGCCCGCTGGGCCATCCTGATCGCCCGTACCGACCCCGATCTGCCCAAGCACCAAGGCATCACCTACTTCCTCTGCGACATGCACGCCCCCGGCGTCGAGGTCCGGCCGCTGCGCCAGATCACCGGCGAGGCCGAGTTCAACGAGGTGTTCCTCACCGGCGTCCGCATCCCCGACGCGCACCGCCTCGGCGCCGTGGGCCAGGGCTGGGCGGTCGCCCGCACCACCTTGATGAACGAGCGCGTCTCCATCGGCGGCATGCGCATCCCGCGCGAGGGCGGCATGATCGCGAGCGTCGCCGCCGCCTGGCGCGAGCGCCCCGCGCTGCGCACCCACGCCCTCCACCAGCGGCTGCTCGAACTGTGGGTGGAGGCCGAGGTCGCGCGCCTGACCGGCGAGCGGCTGCGCCAGCAGCTCGTCGCCGGACAGCCCGGCCCCGAGGGCTCGGGGATGAAGCTCACCTTCGCCCGCCTCAACCAGGAGATCAGCGGACTGGAGGTCGAACTCCTCGGCGAGGAGGGCCTGCTGTACGAGGACTGGACGATGCGCCGCCCCGAACTGGTCGACTTCACCGGCCGCGACGCCGGCTACCGCTACCTGCGGGCCAAGGGCAACAGCATCGAGGGCGGCACCAGCGAAATCCTCCTCAACATCGTCGCCGAACGCGTGCTGGGCCTGCCCTCCGAGCCGCGCGACGACAAGGACCTGGCCTGGAAGGACCTCGCGCGATGAACCACGCCACCCCCGCCACCGACGCGGCCGCCGCCGCCCCGAGTGCGCCCCTGGACCTGCTCTACTCCGAGACCGAGGAGGAACTGCGCTCCGCCGTACGGGACCTGCTCGGGGACCGGTGCGCCCCCGCGGGCGTCCTGGCCCGCGCGGAGAGCGGACGGCCGCACGACCCCGCCCTGTGGGACACCCTCGCGACCGCGATCGGCGCCGCCGGACTCCTCGTACCGGAGAAGCTGGGCGGCCAGGGCGCGAGCCACCGGGAGGCCGCCGTGGTCCTGGAGGAGCTGGGCCGGGCCGTGGCGCCCGTCCCGTACCTGACGAGCGCGGTGCTCGCCACGGAGATCCTGCTCGGCTGCGACCCGGACGAAGTGGCGCCGCTGCTGCGGGAGGTGGCCTCCGGCCGGCAGGTCTGCGTCCCCGCCGTACCCCTGACCCTGGCCCCCGGCGCGCCGCTGCCGGCAGCGCTCCGGGACACCGGCGGCGGCGTGCTCAGTGGCACCGTCACCTCCGTCGCGGACGCGGCGGCCGCCGACGTGCTGCTCGTGCTCGCCGACACCGGGCTGTACGCCGTCCCGGCCGGCTCGGCGCGGCTCACCGCGCGGGTGCCGCTGGACCTGACCCGTCCGCTCGCCGACGTCACCCTCGACGGCGCCGCCGGCACCCGGCTGGCCGACCCCGGGACCGCCCGCGCGGCGGTGGCCGGCGCCCTGCTGTCCGGGGCGGGGCTGCTCGCGTCGGAGCAGGTGGGGATCGCCGAATGGTGCCTGACGGAGACGGTCGGGTACGTACGCGGCCGCCACCAGTTCAACCGGCCCGTCGGCTCCTTCCAGGCCCTCAAGCACCGGCTCGCCCGGCTCTGGCTGGACGTGGCCTCCGCCCGCGCGGTGGCGCGCGCCGCCGCGGACGCCCTGGCCACCGGAGCCGCGGACGCGCCCCTCACGGTGGCCGTCGCCCAGGCCTACTGCTCGGGCGTGGCCGTCCGGGCCGCCGAGGAGTGCGTCCAGTTGCACGGCGGCATCGGCATGACCTGGGAACATCCGGCCCACCTCTACCTCAAGCGCGCCAAGGCCGACTCCCTCGCCCTGGGCACGGCGGGCCACCACCGCGGCCTGGTCGCCGAGTTCGCGGAACTCCCGACACCCTGACCCGCGTCCGGCGGCACCGGACCGCCGCACCGCCCCACCCCACTCCGCCGCTCCGCCCGCTCGGTTCCGCCCGCCCGTTCCAGGGCGCCGGGAACGGGCGGGCGCCCGCGCGCCCGCGTCCCGATGCCCTCGCCGCCACCCGGCGGGCCGTTTCGTATCCTCGGCCGATGACCGCCACCATCACCCCGCTCCCGGCCCCCGAGCTGCGTTCCCACCGGGACGAGCTCGCCGCGCTGCTCCTCGACACCGTCCGCGCCGGCTCCTCCCTCGGCTTCCTCGCCGACCTCGACCACGCCGGGGCGGCCGCCTGGTGGGACTCGCTGCTGCCCGCCGTCGAGGAGGGCTCCCTCGCGCTGTGGGTGTCCCGGGGCGACGACGGCCGCATCGACGGCACCGTCAGCTGGTACCGGGAGTCCAAGCCGAACGGCCGGCACCGCGCCGAGTTGCGCAAGCTCATGGTCCACCCCCGGGCCCGGGGCCGCGGCACCGCCCGCGCCCTGCTCACCGAAGCCGAGGCGGCCGCCGCCCGGGCCGGTGTGGTGCTGCTCTTCCTGGACACCGAGACCGGCAGCGGCGCCGAGCACGTCTACCGCTCCGCCGGCTGGACGGAGGCCGGCACCATCCCGGACTACGCGGCCGACCCGGCCGGGCGCCTGCACCCCACCACCCTCTTCTACAAGCACCCTCAAGGGTGACCTCGCCCGCCACGCCGCGTTAGACCCGTAGGCACCGGCCACCGAGCGAGGGAGACCGTATGTCCGCAGTACCCGCCGCACCACTGACCCGCCGAGCGGTGATCCGTACCGCCTTCACCGCGGCCGTGCTCGCCGGCACGGCCGCGGCGCTGGCGCCCGTACTCCGGGCCCGGCGGCCCCGCCAGACGTTGACGCCGGCCCCGTTCGCCGAGGAGACGTACCGGGGCCGGCACATCGCGGTCGACCGTGCCGGGGTCCGCATCGACGGCCGGTCGCTGCACGTGATGCGCCGGGCCGACGGCAGCTACCTCAGCGGGATCAACCACTTCGAGTCCTTCGGCACCCCGCTGGAACTGGCCCGCGCCGCCGTCGACGAACTGGGCACGGCCCAGCTCGCCATGGCGTCCACCCCGCACCACGGCTGACGGGAGGAGCCCCGAGGTGTACACCCGGCAGAACCAGAAGGACCTGACCAGCGCGCAGAAGAAGCGGTTCACGGCCGCCGTGCTGGAACTCAAGCGCAACGGCACCTACGACTCCTTCGTGCGCACCCACGACAAGTACTTCGTGCCCGACCGCGACCGCCGGCTCCGCGTCGGGCACATGTCCCCGTCCTTCTTCCCCTGGCACCGGCGCTACCTGCTGGAGTTCGAGAAGGAGCTGCGCAAGCTCGACCCGGGGGTCTCCATCCCGTACTGGGACTGGACCACCGACACCAGCCCGGTCTCCTCCCTCTGGGCCGACGACTTCCTGGGCGGCACCGGCCGGGCGGGCGACCGCCGGGTCATGACCGGCCCGTTCGCCTACGACCGGGGCAACTGGACCGTCACCGTGGGCATCACCGAGTCGCAGTACCTCACGCGCAACCTCGGCCGCCCGCAGAACCCGATCAGCCTGCCCACCCGGGCCGAACTCCAGTGGGCGCTCGACGACCCGGTCTACGACGTAGCGCCCTGGGACTCCACGGCCGCCGCCGGCGGCTTCCGCAACAAGCTGGAGGGCTGGGCGGCCCCCAGGAGCGAGCGCTGGCGCAACCACAACAAGGTCCACCAGTGGATCGGCGGGCACATGACGGGGGGCACCGCGCCGAACGACCCGGCGTTCTGGCTGCACCACGCCTTCGTCGACCTGATCTGGGACCGCTGGCAGCGCAAGCACCCCCGGTCCGGCTACCTGCCCGCCGCCCCCCTTCCGCCCGGGGACCTTCAGCGCGGCCGGGTGATCGCCCTCGACGAGCCGATGCCGCCGTGGGACGTCACGCCGCGCGAGATGCTCGGACACCAGGGCCTGTACCGCTACGCGTGACCGGGCCCGCCCGCGGGCGGGCCCGGTCACCGGCAACCGCGCGGCACCGGCCCGGAGGTTGCCCGGCGTCAATCGCCCCCACGGCACACGGGAAGGGCCCCCGCCGAACGGCGGGGGCCCTTCCCTCGTACGGCAGATCAGCCGCCGTAGCCGTCGGTGTGGTGCTTGTCGCCGCCGCCGGAGGCGTTGACGCAAGTGTTGCCGAACGCCGGGTTCAGCAGGGCGATCACGTTGACGGTGTTACCGCAGACGTTGACCGGGACGTGGACCGGGACCTGGAGCAGGTTGCCCGACAGGACACCGGGGGAGCCGACCGCCGCACCGTGCGCTCCGGCATCGGCGACGGCCAGACCCGCGCCGGCGGCCACGGCGCTACCGGCGACAGCGGTGATGGCGAATGCCTTCGCGATACGCGACATCAAGATCTCCTCGTGAGATATGGGGCGCCGCAGGATCTGCGGCATTTGACATGGCATACAACGCAGCGATGGCCCAAGGGTCACGGCTGCTGCGCCTAACCGGTTACGGGAAATCGGATCGAGGCGAAGGAGGGCCGCACCTGGGTGACGGCACCGGGCCTCAGCACCTCGACCACCGGGCCCGCGCAACCCGGGTCCCGGTAGAGGGTCGCGGTGCCCCGGGTCGCGTTGGTGACCGCCCGGGCGCCACCGCCCTCCGCCTCGACGCAGCCCCGGGGGGCGCCGAGGCCGTGCACCCGGTCGTCCTGGCCGACGTACTGGAAGTCCGGTCCGGGGGCGGCCCCGGCCGGGCCGGAGGCGAGCGCGGCGGCGGCCAGGAGCACGGCGGGTACCGCTCCGGTCCGCAGCGCGGTTCGTACGGTGGGGTGGATACGCAGGGTTCGCATACCGGTCCAACCGGGCCGGGCCGAGGCACGGTCACGCCTTGTCACCCGCTGGACGGCTGTGCGACGGTGCGCGGAACACGGGACCCAGGAGGACACGCGATGAGCGCAGCGGGCGGCTACGGCAAGAGCAGCGGCGGCGGCCGGCCCCGGGTCGCGACCCGGTACGGCGTGGTCGAGGGTCGGACCGGCGCCGGCGGGATCGCCTCCTTCCGGGGCATCCCGTACGCCGCCCCGCCCGTCGGCGCCCGCCGCTTCGCCGCGCCCGCGCCGCCGACGGCCTGGGTCGGCGCGCGCGACGCCGGGGCGTACGGCCCCACCGCGCCCAAAGTGCCGTACCCGGAGACGTTCGCGGCGCTGCTGCCCGACCCGGAGATCCCCGGGGACGACTGCCTGAACGTCAACGTCTGGACGCCGAGCCCGACCCCCGGCGCCGCCCTGCCCGTCATGGTGTGGATCCACGGCGGGGCGCTCACCCGGGGCTCCGCGGCGGTGCCCGTCTACGACGGCTCCGCCTTCGCCCGCGACGGCGTCGTGCTCGTCTCCTTCAACTACCGCCTCGGTGTCCTCGGCTACGGACTCTTCCCCGACGCCCCCGCCAACCGGGGTCTGCTGGACCAGATCGCCGCCCTGGAGTGGGTCCGCGACAACATCGATGCCTTCGGCGGCGATCCCGGCCGCGTCACCGTCTTCGGGGAGTCCGCCGGCGCCATCAGCGTCGGCGCCCTCCTGGCCGCCCCGCGCGCCGGGGCACTCTTCGCCCGGGCCGTCCTGCAGAGCGGCGCCCCCGAGGTGCTGCCGCGCGACCGGGTCCGCGCCACGGTCCGGCGGATGGCCTCGCTGCTGAAGACGCGGGCCACCGCCGAGGCCCTTGCCGCCGCGTCCCTGCGCGACCTGCTCGCCGCCCAGGGCGCGGTGCTGCGCCGATCGGGCCCGCTCCTCGGCGGACCGGCCTTCGGCCTGGTCATCGACCCGGACACGCTCCCCGTCGACCCCCTCGAAGCCCTGGCCGGCCCGGACCCGGCCTCCGCGGACGTGCCGCTGTTGATGGGATGGACCGCGCAGGAGTACCGGCTCTGGCTCGCCCCCACCGGCGGCATGCGCATGCTGGAGCGGCTGGGCCCCATGGCCGTGACCCTGGCCCGGCGCCGCAGCGGCAAGGACCGGGCCGACGTACGGGCACTGCGCTCGGCCCTGCCGGGGATCGGACCGGCCGACCTCGCGGGGCAGTTGCTCACCGACCGGCTGCTGCGCGACCCGCTGCGGCGGCTGGCCGGGGCGCGCCGGGCGGCGCCGAGCCACCTGTACGAGTTCGGTTGGCCCTCCGGCGTCCCGGGCCTCGGCGCCTGCCACGCCCTGGAGCTGGGCTTCGTGTTCGACACCCTCCAGGTGCCGGAGTCCTCCTGGCTGGCGGGCCCCGACGCCCCGCAGGCGCTCGCCGAGGAGATGCACGCGGCCTGGGTGGCTTTCGCGGCCGGCGGCGACCCGGGGTGGGCGCCCTGGCTGCCCGGCGACCGGCCGAAGGCGTTCGGCGGGCCGCCGCCGTCGGGGGACCGGGGCGCGGCCGCGGCGGCCTGGAGCCCGGACGTTACTCGACGGGTCCTTCCATGACCTTGCTGATGTACTGGATCGGCCCCTCGCCCATGTTCGGAACGTAGGTCTTGGCGTTGTGCTGACCGCCCTTGATGATCCTCAGGTCGGTGTGGACCGGCCCCTTGTTGCCGAAGGCCGCGATGAACCTCTCGACGTCCGGCAGGGTCTTCTTGTTGTTCTCGCTGTCGCCGACCTGGAAGGCCAGGTACACGTCCGGGCCCTTGCCGTCGATGAGCCGCTTCGCCAGCAGCTCGGGGTTGTTCTCGGCCTTCTCCTGGTCGTGCCCCTTCCACAGGGAGGAATCCGGGACGATGTCCGGGCCCGAGGCGATCACGGCCTTGAACCGGTCCGGGTGCTTCAGCACGGCCTTGAGGCCCGCGAAGCCGCCGGTGGAGGAGCCCATGAAAGCCCAGCCGTCACGCGACTTCACCGTGCGGAAGTTCGCCTTCATCAGGTCGGGGACGTCCTCGGTGAGCCAGGTCCCCATCTTGGGCTGGCCGGGTATGTCGGAGCCGTCCCAGTAGACGCCCTTGTCGTCCGGCCCCGGGTTGAGCACCGGCATGGCCAGGATGAAGGGCTTGCTCTTGCCCTCCGCGTACCACTTGGCGATGCTCGTCTGGAGGCCGAGGTCGGTGCCCATCCAGTAGTTGTTGGGGAATCCGGCACCGCCCGGCAGGGCGATCATGACCGGGAAGCCGCTCTTGGCGAACTTCGGGTCGTTGTACTCCTTGGGCGCCCAGACCCACACCTTGCCCTTGAAGCCGGACTTCCTGCCGTCCAGCGTGGTGACGGCGACGTGCGTCCCGTCGGGCAGCGTCATCGAGTTCTTGAACTCGGCCGCGGGGCCGGTGGGCATCAGCATCCTGGAGCTCGCCGGCTGCCCGCCCCCGGAGCCGTCCTCGCCGGCACCCCCGGCGGACGGCCCGAACGACACCGCGGCGCCCTTGTCGGTGAACGGGGGTATCTCGAAGTGGTCCAGCACGAGGGCGGCCGTGCCGGCGAGTGCCAGGACGGATGCGCCCGCGATCACCCACCGCCGCATCCGGGACCTGCGCCGGGCCCGGGCACCAGGCTGCGGTGGGTGCTGTCCTTCCGGCCGGTACGGCTGGTACTGCTGCCCGTCGGGTGTGTACGACATGTGCGGTGGCTCTCCGGCTGGTGCTGCCCCGCGGAGGCGGGGACCTGGCGGGTGGTCCTGCGAGCGGTCTTGCGAGCGGTTCGCGACTGGTCCTACGGTCGCAAGGATGACCGGCCGGATGTCCGGGTTCCATGCTTTTACTTCTCTTGGGATGGTCTGGGGGATCTGATTGCCCGGAAGTCCGCTCGGCCGGCGCTCGGCCCGCCCGGCCCGCCGGTCATGGCGGCGGCCCCCGGCCCGGGCTCCTGGGAGGAGGGAGCCGGGGGCGGGGGCCGCAGCAGGACCGTGGGGCCGATCAGGCGGGGACCAGGGTCTTGCGGCGCCGCTTGCGTGGAGCGGCGGGGGACAGCCGCAGCTCGATGATCGACCGCACGGCCGGCCACTCCTCGTCGAGGATCGAGTAGAAGGCCGTACTGCGCACCGCTCCGTCGAGTCCCCGGGAATGGGCCCGGCGCACCCCTTCGCAGGTGAACCCGAGACGTTCCATCGCGGCCCTGGAGCGGCCGTTGCGGGCGTCCGCGCGCAGGGAGATGCGCCGGACCCCCCACGTCTCGAAGGCGTGGCGGAGCATGAGCAGCTTCGCCTCGGTATTGATGCCGGTGCCCTGGGCGCCCGGGGACAGCCAGGTGTTGCCGATCTCGGCGGCATCGGGGATCGCGGTCGCCGGATCGCCGAACGGGACGCCCGGCACGGCGGGCCACACCAGAGGCCCCTGCCAGTAGTCGAGGTCCAGGAACCGGGTCGAACCGACGACCCGCCCGTCCGCGGCTCTGACCACCGCGAACGGGAGCGATCGCCCCGCCGCCTGATCGGCGAGCGCGCGGTCGATGTACTCGTGGGACGCCTGCACGCCGTGGGGTACGGGAGTGAAGGCGTACGTCGTACGATCCTCGGCCCCGGCCAGGGCCAGGGCCTCGGTGTGGTGGGGGGCGAGGGGCTCAAGCCGCACGGTGCGGCCGGCGAGGAGTACGGGTACGGGCACGGAGCCTTCGGTCCTTCTGGGCGGTGGGGTGGTTGCACAGTCTGCGTTTCTGACGTCGCCCCCCGTGCAAAACACGAGTGAAAGGCAACAGGCGGTCAGGTGAACGCGAGTGGCTCAATGTAGCCCCTCACCGTGCTCCCATGAACCCCCTTGCCGGCAACGGCGCGGCAGAGATTTTTCGACGATGTCGGTCCCCGCGGCGGAGCACCCGTCACCCTGATCCACGGAGGGCGGGTCGCCCTGGCGACGAGGTCGAGCCACCCGGGTCCGGTACCGGCCCCGGTGCTCCCCGCGAGCTCGCCGACCGGCTGCTCGGGGAGGGCTTGCGGCCCCTACGCCGAAGAGGTGATCGGCACCGTGCTGGCCCCGCAGCCGGTCCCCCGCCCGCGCGCACCGGCGTGGGGGCGGCCTGAGATCATCTCGGGCATGGACCTCGTGACGGAACCCGACGCGGACGACGTACTGCGCCGACTCGCCTCCGTCGGCCCCTTCTTCGCCGTGCCGTACGGGAAGCAGCCGCCCGGCCCCGGCTTCCGGCCGCTGTCCGCGCTGTACGGGGAGCAGCTCGACCCGTACGTGGACGAGGTGGGCCGGCGCACCCGCAGCGGGCCGGGGCGGGTCGCCGCCTCTACGGCGCAGCTCGGGATCGCCTCGCGGCTGTGGTCGCTGGGGCTGGGATGCGCCGCGCTGGCCGGGCGGGTGCCGGACCTGAGCGCCGACCGGGTGCGGTGGCGGCTGCCCGGCGCCGGGTCGCTGGAGCTCTGGCTGCCCGAGCCGTCCTGGCTGCCGGCCGGGACGCTCGGCGAGAACGTCCTCGGGAACCTGGCCGTCCTCGACTCCGCTCTGCGCGAGCGGTTCGGGGTCTCGCCGAAGGTCCTGCGGGGCAATGCCGCTTCGGCGCTGGTCGGGGCGTTGCGGGTGCTGATCGACCGGGTTCCGGGGGGCGCCGCGGTGGCTCTGGCCGAGGCTCTGCTGGCCGACGGGGGCGCGCTGGCCGGCGCCGGTACCTTCGTCCACGAGGAGGGGCTCGGAGTGGCCTTCGTGCGCAACAGCTGCTGCCTCTACTACCGGGTGCCCGGCGGCGGGTACTGCGGTGACTGCGTACTGCGCACCCGGTAGCGCGACGTAGCGACGCAGCGACGACGCGACGCAGCGACGCAGCGACGACAGGACGCAGCGACGACGCGACGACGCCGCCGCTCCCGGGCCTGTGGCCCCGGCGCGGCGGCGTCCCGTGCGCTAGAAGGTGAGGTTCCAGGCGTCGATGCGGCCGATGTCGCCACCGGCGTTGTCGTTCACCCGGAGCTTCCAGGTGCCGTTCGCGACCTCGGAGGAGGCGTTGACCGTGTACGTCTGGTTGATGTTGTCCGTGCTGCCGCCGGAGCGGTTGTGCACCGTGTACACGGAGCCGTCCGGTGCGACCAGGTCGACCTTGAGGTCACCGATGTAGGTGTGCACGACGGTCACGCCGACCTTGAGGGTGGCCGGGGCGTTGCCGGTGACGCCGGAGACGGTGATCGGGCTCTCCACGGTGGTGTTGTCGCCGATGGCGACGTCACCGAGGTTCTCGAAGTACTTGCCGGGCGGCGGCGTGGCGCCGACCGCCTTGAGCGCGTCGACCTGGCCCTCGCCGAAGAACGCGTTCTTCGCCGTGGTGCCGGTGCAGCGGCCGTCCGACGGGCAGGCGATGTCGGTGGCCTGGGTGGCCAGCTTCTCGCGGATCTGCGCCGGTGTGATGCCCGGGTTGGTGCTGGCCAGCAGCGCCGCGACGCCCGCGACGTGCGGGGAGGCCATCGAGGTGCCGCTCATGCTGCCGTACTTGCCGCCCGGCAGGGTGCTGTAGATGCCCACGGCGTCACCGCCCGGGGCCGCCACGTCGATGACGTCCCGGCCGAAGTTGGAGTACGAGGCCTTGGCCGTGGCAGTGCCCATCGAGGAGACCGTCACGACGCCCGGAAGCTCGGTCGGGATGTCGATGCAGGCGTTGGTGATGGTGCGGGTGACCGGCGTCGAGTCGTTCGGGCTCTCGGAGTCCGTCGTCTTGTTGGCCAGGTCGTAGTTGGAGTTGCCCGCCGCGGCGACCTGGAGCGAGCCCTTGCCCTCCGCGTACTCCTGCGCGCGCCGGGTGCCCTCGATGATGGCGGCCTGGTCGAGGTTGTCCGGGCAGTTGAACTGCCACGGGTCCGTGTAGTAGCTGTTGTTGGTGACCTTGAAGCCGTGGTCACCCGCCCACATGAAGCCGCAGATGGTGTTCTCGGCGAAGAAGAGCGAGGAGCCGGGCTCGGCGATGCGCACCGAGGAGATCTTCACGCCCGGGGCCACGCCGATGACGCCCTTGCCGTTCTTGGCGGCCGCGACCGTACCGGCCACGTGCGTGCCGTGGGTGCCGACGTCGCGCCAGGCCCCGGCGCGGGTGTCCGCCTTGCCGTAGGCGCAGGAGGCGGAGTCCGCCGCGTTGAAGTTCGGGGCGAGGTCCTGGTGCTGGTCGTCCACACCGGTGTCGAGGATGCCCACCTTGACGGTGGCGGAGCCGGTGGTGACGGCCCAGGCCTGGTCCGCCTTGATCTGGGTCATGTCGGCGCGGACCGGCTCGCCCGAACCGGTCGCGGACTGCGCCGGGTTCGCGGGGAGAGCCGGGTTGTAGGCGTCGGCCGGCACGTCCGAGGTGCGGGTCGCGCCCACCTTCTGCACGCCGCTGACGCCGCGCATCGTGGTGGCGAAGGTGCCGGAGGTGGAGTGGGCCACGATCACGCCGATGGCGTCGTAGTGGGCGAACACAGTGCCGCCGTTGCCGGTGACGGCGTTGCGCACCGCCGTGGTGTCACCGGGAGCGGTGATCACCAGGTAGGCGCGGGTGCCGGCGGCCCAGGTCGCACTCTGGGAAGTCGGCGCCGCGGCCATGGCCGTGGCGGGCGCGGAAGGGGAGACCGGAGCGGTGCCGGCGAGTGCGGCGGGGGCCCCGAAGGCGAGTGCGGCGCCGAGCGTGGCGGCCAGCACCAGGGTACGTCGAGGTCGGCTGGATATGTGGGGTATCAATGCGTCCTCCGAAGACCCGGTGGTGCACGCGGCACCCGCCGGGTCGTACGAAACAAGTGGTGGACGCAAGATGTCATGCACACGGCCTGTTACGGAAGTACCTTTTGCAGCATGGGGGTTCGTTAATCGGTGGCGGAAAACCGACTATGGGTGACAACTGGGGAGAATGCGCCGGGCCGACCGGTCTGGGCACCGTGGGGGCGAGCCCTGACCGGTCGGCCCGCGAGGGCGGGCCGGCTACACCGGCACGCCGTCCTTGTCGCTGTCCGACTGGACCGGAACGGCGGCGGGCATCGACTCCTTCCCGGGTGACGCCGTGCCGTGTCCGTCGTCGACCAGCGTGGACTCGTCGAACGGCAGCCGTCCCGCGAGGACCTCGGCGGCGCGTCCGTGGTCGAACTCCTTCGTCCAGGTGCCGATCAGCACGGTCGCGACGGCGTTGCCCGCGAAGTTGGTCAGCGCCCGGGCCTCGCTCATGAACCGGTCGATGCCCACGATCAGGCCTACCCCGTCCACGAGTTCCGGCCGGTGCGACTGGAGTCCGCCGGCGAGCGTGGCCAGCCCCGCGCCGGTCACCCCGGCCGCCCCCTTCGAGGCGATGATCATGAACAGCAGCAGCGAGATCTGCTCGCCGAGCGCGAGCGGTTGGCCCATCGCCTCCGCGACGAAGAGGGAGGCCATCGTCAGGTAGATCGCGGTCCCGTCCAGGTTGAAGGAGTACCCGGTCGGCACCGTGATCCCGGTGACCGGTCGGGACACGCCCAGGTGCTCCATCTTCGCGATCAGCCTCGGCAGCGCCGACTCCGACGAGGAGGTGGAGAGGATCAGCAGGAACTCCCGGCCCAGGTAGCGCAGCAGCGCGAAGACGCTGACCCCCGTGCACACCCGCAGCAGCGTGCCCAGGACGACGAAGACGAACAGCAGGCAGGTGGTGTAGAAGCCGATCATGATGACGGCGAGGGACTTCAGCGCGTCGATGCCGGTCGCGCCGACCACCGCCGCGATCGCCCCGAAGGCGCCGACCGGCGCGGCCCACATGATCATGGCCAGTACCCGGAACACGAGCTTCTGCACGTGCCCGATCCCGCGCAGCACCGGCTCGCCCGCCGCGCCCATGGCCTGCAGCGCGAACCCGCAGAGCAGGGCCACCAGCAGGGTCTGGAGCACCTCGCCCCCGGTGAACGCCGACACCATCGTGGTGGGGATGATCCCCAGCAGGAACTCCGTCGTGCTCTCCGCCCCGCCGGCCTTGGCCTGGGCCTCGCCCGCACTGCGGGCCGCCTCGGTGAGGTGCAGTCCGCTGCCCGGCTCCAGCAGGTTGCCGACCAGCAGGCCGATGGCGAGGGCCACCGTGGACATCACCATGAAGTAGCCGAGGGCGAGCCCGCCCACCGCGCCGACCTTGGCGGCCTTGCGGACCGACCCGATGCCCAGCACGATCGTGCAGAAGATCACGGGGGAGATCATCATCTTGATGAGGTTCACGAAGCCCGTGCCGAGCGGCTTCAGCTCCACGGCCACGCCGGGCGCGGCGAAGCCGACGGCGATGCCGAGGAGCACCGCGGCGATCACCGCGATGTAGAGATAGTGCGTTCTGTCGCGTCTGGCGGCCACGATGCCTCCTGGTGGTGAATACGTCCCGGGAGACCATCGCCCGACGCTGTGACCCCGGTCACCCTTGCGTTCATTGAGTTCATGGCCCGGTGCACACTGAACGCCATGTTCCGCATCCCCCGCCCGCCCCGCAGCCTCGCCGGCCAGCTCTTCGCCATGCAGGTCCTGCTGGTCGCCGTCGTCGTGGCGGGATGCGCCGTCTTCGCGTACGCCACCGCGCGCGGCCAGGCCGAGGACTCCGCCCGGCGCCAGGCCGGAGCCGTGGCCCGCGCCGTCGCGGACTCCCCGTCCGTGCGGGAGGCCGTAGGGGGCGCGGCGGCCGGGACCGACCCCTCGCTCGCCCTCCAGCCGTACGCGGAGCGGGTCCGCACGGACTCCGGAGTGGACTTCGTGACGATCATGGCTCCCGACGGGCGGCGCTGGACCCACCCCGACCCGGGCCGCATCGGCGAGCCGTTCCTCGGCAACACCGCCCCCGCGCTGCGCGGCGAGACCTTCAGTGAGACCTACACCGGCACCCTGGGCCCGTCGATCCGGGTCGTCACCCCGCTCGCCGACGGCGACCGCATCGTGGGCATGGTCAGCGCGGGCATTACCGTCCGCGCGATCAGCGACCGGCTGGGCGCGCAGCTCTCGTCCCTCGCGTGGGTCGCGGCCGGGGCGCTCGTCCTCGGCGGAGCGGGTACGTACGTGGTCAACGCCCGACTGCGCCGCCATACGCACGGCATGAACGCGGACGAGCTGAGCCGGATGTACGACTACCATCAGGCGGCCCTGCACGGCGTCCGGGAAGGGCTGCTGATGCTCGACGGGCAGCGCAGGATCACCCTGATCAACGACGCGGGGCGGGAACTGCTCGGCCTGAGCGGCGAGATGACCGGCAGCGGCGTCGCCGACCTCGGACTGCCCGCCCCGCTGACCGGGGCGCTGCTCGCCGACCGGCCCCGGGTGGACGAGGTGCACCTCACCGTCGACCGGGTGCTCGTCGTCAACAGCTCGCCCGTCGCGGGCGGCGGCCGTCGGGGCACCGTGGTCACCCTCCGGGACCACACGGAACTCCTGGCCCTGACCGGCGAACTGGACCACGAGCGCGGCTTCACCCAGGCCCTGCGCTCGCAGGCCCACGAGGCGGCCAACCGCCTGCACACCGTGGTCTCGCTCATCGAACTCGGCCGCGCGGAAGAGGCGGTGGACTTCGCCACCGCCGAACTGGAGCTCGCCCAGGCCCTCACCGACGAGGTGGTCGGTGCGGTCGGGGAGCCGGTTCTGGTGGCCCTGCTGCTGGGCAAGGCGGCGCAGGCCCACGAACGCGGTGTGGAGCTGGTCGTCACCTCGGACAGCCGCAGCCTGGCCGACGGCGGCGGGTTGCCGCCGGCCCGCGACCTGGTCACCGTCCTGGGCAACCTCATCGACAACGCGGTCGACGCCGTGACGGCCGTCCCGGGGGCGCGGATCGCGGTGACCCTGCGGCCCGACCGCGGCCGGCTCCTGCTGCGGGTCGCCGACAACGGTCCCGGACTGCCGCCGGGGGTGGACGTGTTCCGCCGGGGCTGGTCCGGCAAGGGCGAGGGCCGGGGCCTGGGCCTCGCCCTGGTCCGCCAGGTCGCGCAGCGCTACGGCGGAACCGCGGTCGCCACCGACGGCCCGGGCGGCGGCGCGGAGTTCACCGTGCTGTTGCCGGCGACACCGCCGCCGGGCCCCGCGCCCGAGGCCCCGGATCCGGGCGCCTCGCTCGGCGCCCACCCGGGCGGCCCGGCGTGAGCGGGGCCGGCGGCGAGGGCGGGGGCGACGTACGGGTCCTGGTCGTCGAGGACGATCCGGTCGCCGCGGACGCGCACGCGCTCTACGTCGGGCGGGTGCCCGGCTTCACGGCCGTCGGAGCCGTCCACTCGCTCGCCGAGGCCACCCGCGTCCTGGAGCGGACCCGCGTCGACCTGCTGCTCCTCGACCTCGGGCTGCCCGACGGCCACGGGCTCCGCTTCGCCCGCGGGCTACGCGCCGCCGGGCACCCCGTCGACGTGATCGTGGTGACCTCGGCGCGCGACCTGGCGGTGGTCCGGGAGAGCGTCTCGCTCGGGGTGGTCCAGTACGTGCTGAAGCCCTTCGCCTTCCCGACCCTGCGCGAACGCCTCCTGCGCTACGCAGAGTTCCGCGCCACCGTCGGCGAGGCGGCCGGCCAGGACGACGTGGACCGGGCGATGGCGGCCCTGCGCGCGCCCCGCCCCGCCGAACTGCCCAAGGGGCTCAGCGCGCCCACCCTGGACCGGGTCGCCGCCCTGCTGCGGGCGGCGCCCGAGGGGCTGACGGCGGCGGGCACGGCCGGGGCGGCCGGGATCTCCCGGATCACCGCCCGCCGCTACCTGGAGCACCTCGTGGACACCGGTCGCGCGGACCGGACGCCCCGGTACGGCCAGGTCGGCCGTCCCGAACTGCACTACCGCTGGCTGGCCGGGGCGGGCGCGGCCGGTTCGGTGTCGAAGGTGTAGAACTTCCGGTGGTCCAGCATGTCCGCCGGAGTCACGTCGTTCCACGGCCGCATCGTGTCGTGCAGGTCCACGACGTTCGCCGTCCCCGCGGCCGGCAGGTACGCGCCCTGCGGATGCCGGGCCTGCCAGTCGGCCCACAGCTTGTCGACGAAGGCGTGGTGCATCCAGAACACCGGGTCGTTGGGCGAGACGCCGGTGCCCATCTGCCCACCGACCCAGACGTGCACCCGGTTGTGCAGGTTGGCGCCCCGCCAGCCCTCCAGGTGGTTGCGGAAGCCGTTCGAGGAGCTGTTCCAGGGGGCCATGTCGTAGACCGGCATGGCGAGCACCGAGTCCACCTCCGCCTTGGTCGGCAGCTGGGCCACGCCGACGCCGAGGGCGCGCCGCAGGTACGCGCGCCCGTCCACCCGTACGTTCACGTTCCACTTGCCCGTCGCGTAGGCGAAGGGTCCGTCGAGGACCTGCCCGTCACGGGCCCGTCCGGTGCCGCCGAGGAAGTCGGGGGCCCAGAGGGAGGAGCGCTCGGTGCGGTCCGTCGTCCAGTCCCAGTACGGGAGCGTGACGGCCGGATCCACTTTCTGCAGCGCTGCCTCGAACTCCAGCAGGAAGCGCCGGTGCCAGGGCAGGAAGGAGGGCGAGCGGTGGCCGACCCGGTCGCCCGAGTCGGTGTCGCTCATGATGAACCCGTTGTGGGTGGTGACGAAGCGGTCGTAGGCGCCGGTGCGCTTGAGCTCCAGCAGGGCGGCGGTGAAGGCCCGCTTCTCCTCGGGGCTGAGCGAGGCCTGGTTCTTGCGGACGGTCATGCCGCACCGCCGAACGGGGCGAGGACGGCACCCTGGAGCTCGCGGACCGCGGCGCGGGCCAGCGGGAGGGGGTCGGAAAAGGTCTCGTAGTGGTTGACGACGCTGATCCAGGTGCCGTCGGCGTTGCGCATGACGTGCAGTTCGCGGCCGTCTATTCGGACGGTGGGCTGACCGGGGGAGTGGTGCCCCCCGTGGTGGCCGCCCCCGCCGGGCGTGATCTGGATGCGACGGCCCTGGTAGACCTCGTCGACCGTGCCGGCGGGTGCGGCGGCGCGGGAGTCGGTGACGGCCGCGTGCGCGGTGGCGCCGGCGAGGCCGAGGACGCTGAGTGCGCCGGCAGTGGTGCTCAAGGCCTGCCGTCGGGTGATCTTGTTCATGGTGGAAGAACTACCAGGGCCCTGGGCACAGTTGGCGGCTATCCGGACATCAGCGGATAAGTTGTGCGTAGAACCAGATGAGTGATCTTCCCGTCCGTACCGGCTCCAGTGGTCGTGACGGGAAGATCTCCAGAAAGAACTTTATCTGACAGTAGTTTTTATTGCTGGTCATGGGTCCCTATGTGAGGGGTCACAGTCCGGAGACGGCCGGAAGCCGTGCGTGTCGACACGGGCCCCGCTGCGTGTCCCGTTCGTTCGATCACGGTATGCAGCAGATTTTCGGATTCCACACCTATAGTCCGGATATGGCTCTTCATGAGACGAAGGACGAACACGCCCCCGACGCCGGCACGGACGTGTTCGCGTCCGCCCTGAGCGGCCAGATCCTCCCCAAGTACCGGATGCCCGAAGACCACTCGCCCACCGAGGTCGTCTACGAGCTGCTCCACAACGAGCTACTCCTCGACGGCAACGCCGCCCAGAACCTGGCCACCTTCTGCACCACCTGGTCGGACGACGGCGTGCACCGCCTGATGAACGAGTGCCTCGACAAGAACATGATCGACAAGGACGAGTACCCGCAGACGGCCGAGATCGAGTCCCGCTGCGTCAGCATCCTGGCCGACCTGTGGAACGCCCCCGCCGGAACACCCGCCGCCGGCTGCTCCACCACCGGCTCCAGCGAGGCCGCCATGCTCGGCGGCCTGACCCTCAAGTGGCGCTGGCGCGCACGCCGCCGAGCCGAGGGCCTCCCCACCGACCGGCCCAACCTGGTCTGCGGACCCGTCCAGGTCTGCTGGGAGAAGTTCGCCCGGTACTTCGACGTCGAGCTGCGCCAGGTCCCCCTGGAGCCCGGCGCGACCGGACTGCGCGCACACCAGCTCGCCGCGCACATCGACGAGAACACCATCGGCGTCGTCGCCATCCTCGGCGTCACGTACACCTGCGACTACGAGCCCGTCGCCGAGATCTCCGCCGAACTCGACCGGATCCAGGCCGAACGGGGCTGGGACGTCCCCATCCACGTGGACGGGGCCAGCGGCGCCTTCGTCGCGCCCTTCCTCCACCCCGACGTCGTGTGGGACTTCCGCCTCCCGCGCGTCGCCTCCGTCAACACCTCCGGCCACAAGTACGGCCTCGCGCCCCTCGGCGTCGGCTGGATCGTCTGGCGCACCGCGGACCTCCTCCCGGCGGACCTCGTCTTCAACGTGGACTACCTGGGCGGCGACATGCCGACCTTCGCCCTCAACTTCTCCCGCCCCGGCGGCGAGGTCATCGCCCAGTACTACCTCTTCCTGCGCCTCGGCCGCAGCGGCTACCGGAAGGTCCAGCAGGCCTGCGCCGACACCGCCCGCTACCTGGCGGGCCGCATCGAGGAGATGGGGCCCTTCACCCTCCTGTACGACGGCCAGGGAGCCCTGCCCGCCGTCTCCTACACGCTCACCGACCCGGCCGGAGCCGGGTTCAGCCTCTACGACCTCTCCGACCGGCTGCGGATGCGCGGCTGGCAGGTGCCCTCGTACCCGCTGCCCGCCGACCGCGAGGAAACGGTCATCCAGCGCGTCCTGGTCCGGCACGGGGTCACCCGCGACCAGATCGCGCTGCTCGCGGACGATCTGCGGCAGGCCGTGGACCACCTGGCGGCGACGCCCCCGCCCGTCCCCGCCGCGCAGCCCCGCTCCGGCTTCCACCACTGAGGGGTGTCCGGCGGGCCGGGGCCCGCGGGGAGGTGCGGACGGCCGCCGTTCCCGCCGCCCTCGCCGTCGCGACCGACGCTACTGCCGGGCCCCGAAGTTCTGCGTCCACCAGGGACCGCCCGGACCCTGGTGGATCCCCACCCCGATGTCCTTGAACGCGCAGTTCAGGATGTTCTTGCGGTGCCCCTCGCTGTTCATCCACGCGTCCATCACCGACTTCGGGGTCTGCTGGCCCTTGGCGATGTTCTCCCCGTACGTCGACCACCGGTACCCGGCGGCCGTCGTGCGCCCACCGGGATCCGAGCCGTCGGGGCTCGTGTGCGAGAAGAAGTCCCGCTGCGCCATGTCGTCCGAGTGCCCCTGGGCGGCCGCCCGCAATTGGGCGTCCTCCTTCAGCGGCCCGCAGCCGGCGGCCGCGCGCTCGGCGTTGACCAGGGCCACGACCTGACCCGCCGTGCCCTGCGGGGCGGGCGCCGGCGCGGGCGCGGAGGTCCGCGGCGTCGGCGAGCCGGCGCGGGTACGGGTCGGGGAGGGGGTCGCGGTGGGGCTCGCCGCGGTCGGGCTCGGCGGAGCGGAGGGCGAGGGCGAGGCCGCGGGGGAGGGGGAGGACGAGGGGGAAGCCGAACCGGAGGCAAGCGCACCGGACTCGGTCGCCGACAGCGCGGCCAGCGGGGCGGCCGGCGCCGCGCCGCCCGCCTCGGCGTCGCCCGCACCGGGCAGCGTGCCGAGGTACGCGAGACCGCCGCCCGCCACGCACGCGGCGAGCACCGCGCCCCCGATCACCCGACGGCGGTTCCGGCGCCGCTTGCGCAGCGCGCCCCGCCCGCCAGGGCCCGCCCCGGCCTCCGCGCCCAGGTCGCCCGCGCGACGGCGGGCCGCCCGGTCGGGGCCGGACACGGTCGAAGCGAGCTGCGTCGCCGCGTCCGCGAAGGCGCTGTCTGCGGCGTGGGGGGCAGCGGCGGCGTGCGCGGAGCCCACAGGGGTGAAGCCGCCCGCGGCGGCCGTCCGTACGCCGGCGAGCAGGGCTGCCGAGACCGGGACGAGGGCCAGCCCGGCGAGCAGCCCCTCCGCCGGAACCAGCCCGCTCCACAGGCCGGAGCAGCGCACGCACTCGCGCGCGTGCCGGGCTATTCGCTTGCGCCACAAGGTCGAGGGCAGGCCGTCCCAGCCCGCCACGACCGTCCGCAGCCCCTCGCACGGCGGCTGCGCCTCCAGCGCCCGCTCCACCACCCGCGCCGATTCCAGCTGCGCCTTCATCCGCTGTACGCGCACCGCCGTGTGCTGCGGGGACAGCTCCAGCGCCGCGGCCACTTCCGCCCGGCTCAGTTCCCCGGCGCACTCAAGCCACCACAGCGACAGCAGGGCCCGGTCGTCCGGCTCCAGCCAACGGGTGGCCCGGGCCGTTTCGCGGCGCTGGCCCGACAGGTTCAGCCGGACGACGGTGAGGTCGGCGAAGTCGGCTCCCGGGTCGGCCACGTCCTCGGCCGCTTCCAGCCCGCTCTCGCCGGAGCCGCTCATGCGGGCCTGCCAGTGCGCCCGTACCCGGTTCATCGTGATCGCCACCAGCCAGGAGCGGAAGCTCTCGTCCGCCCGCAGGCCGCCCAACCCGTCGAGCGCCCGCAGCATCGTGTCCTGCACCACGTCGTCCACGTCGCAGGACCCGTTCAGGGCCCGCCCGACGATGTTGTAGACGAGCGGCAGATGGGTGCTGACGAGCTCGTCCTGCGCGCGGGGATCGCCCGCGCGGGCCGCTGCAACCAGAGCTGCCGTGTGCTGAGTACTCATGTGATGTTTCCCTGTCCGTACCGGCGGTCGATGATGCCCAATACCTGGGAGACCGTCGAGAGGAGCCTCGATAACACTTATCCGCAAGACGTTTCCGGACGTCCGCGTGGCGAGCGGCCACCGGGGCGCCAGCATCGCATCCCCCGGCGCGGGGCACCTCCCCGCCCACCCCGCCTGCGCGCGACCCGGGCCGCGACACGGTTCCCGAACGCCCGCACGGGGGACAATAGAGCGACAAGGGCGTGTTGGGGGCGACATGTCGGTCCGGTTCTCACGAAGGTTCCCGCCGAGCTTCTTACGGGCGTCCGGCCGCGCGCGCGCCCGGACGGGGCATCCGGTCGCGGTCGGACTGGGCGCGGGAGCCCTGACCCTGGCACTGGCGGGTGCGTGCGCCGCGGGCGCCCCGGACTCCGGGAACGGGACCGCGATGCTCTGGGTCGCCGCCCTGTGGACCGCCGCGCTCGGCGCCACCGGGACCGGGACCGGCGGGGCGACCGGCGCGACCGGGGCCGGCGCGGTGACGGGCGCGACGGGGTCCGCGTCGGCGCCACCGTGGACACCGGAGGCCGCGACGCCGTCCACCGGGCGGACGGCGATCGGACCCGACGGCGCCGACCGTGCGGACGGGCGGCTCGCGCGCACCCCGTCCGGGCGGATCCCCCGGATGCGCCGGTTGCACCCCGAACAGGCCGGAGTCCGCCCTGCCGCAGCCCCGGGCGGGCCTCCGGCCTTCGTCGGACGCGACGCCGAACCGGCCCTGCGCGCAGCCCTGTCGGGGCGCGGGCCCCATTTCGTGCTGCTGCTGGGCGAGCCCCTGGCGGGCAGTACCCGGCTCGCCTACGAGGTGACCCGCTCGTGCTTCCCCGGCCACGCGTTCGTGCGCCCGCTGTCCCGCGCCGCGCTGCCCGAGGCCGTGCGGGTCGCCGCGCGCCGGCGGCGCGCCGTGCTGTGGCTGGACGGCTTGGAGGACCACCTCGGCGCCCGCGGCCTCACCCCCGCCCACCTGGACGAGCTGCGCGCGGTCGTGGTGCTCGCCACGATGCGGCCCGACGCCTACCGCAGCTACCGCCGCCGCGACGAGACCCGGCTCACCGGCTCCGACCGGGACTCCTGGCGGACCCCGCACGAGCTGCTCGGCCGCACGTCCGCCGTGGTCGAGGTCGCCCGGCTCTGGTCCCCCGGGGAACGCCGCCGGGCCGGGGAGCACCGCGCGGACCCGCGGATCGGCGCCGCCCTGCGGGCCGGGGACCACGCCGGGGTGGCCGAAGTCCTCGCGGGCGGCCCGCGGTCGCTGTCCCGGTGGGAGGACGCCCGGCTTCCGGGCGCCCGTCCGCGCGGCGCCGCCCTGGTCGCGGCGGCGGTGGACTGCCGCCGCGCCGGGCTGCGGCGCCCCGTACCGCAGGCGTGGCTGCGGGACCTGCACGCGCCCTACCTGGCCGGCCGCGGCGGCGCGGACATCCGCCCCGAACCCTTCGCCGAGGCATGGGACTGGGCGGTCGGGTCCGAACCCGGGCCCACGACCGGCGGCCTGCTGGAGGGCAGTGCCGACCGGGGCTGCACCGCCGGCGACCACCTGCTCCACGGGTTACCCGGAGCGGGACCGGCCCCGGACCACCTGTGGCGGGGACTGCTGGCTCGCGCCGCGCCCGAGGACGCGTACGACCTGGGACTGCGCGCGCACCGCGACGGGCGACCCGACCGGGCGGTCCAGGCCCTCTCCCGCGCGCTGGCCGGCGGGGTGGGGGCCGCCGCGCTGCCCCTGGCCGTCGCCACCGGTGACGCGGGTCGGCCGCGCCGGGCCGCCGCCGATCTCGCCGCCCTCGCCCGCCGGTGCGAGCTCCGGCTCGGGGACCGGCACCCCGACACCCTCGCCGCCCGGTACCAACTGGCCTTCTTCACCGGCGAGGCGGGCCACTTCCGGGCCGCCGCCGCGCGGTTCGCCGACCTCGCCGCCGACGCGGCGGCGGCGCTCGGTCCCGGCCATCCCGACGCCCTCGCCGCTCGGCACCAAGCCGCTTACTTCACCGGCGAGGCGGGTGACCGTCGCACGGCGGCCCGCCAGTTGGCGGCGCTGCTGTCCGACCGGCTGCGCCCGCGTCCGGCGGACGGCCGGCCGGGCGGCCCGGGGGAGGGCGGCGACCCGGCCGCGGACCGCGCCGCCGTGCTCGCCCTGCGTCGCGGCCTCATCTGGTACGGATCGGCCGGAGAGGCCGAAGCCGAACGGGAGTCGGCCCGGCTCCTCGCGGACACGCGCGAGCAGCTCGGCCCCGACCACCCGCACACCCTGGCCGTCCGGGCGACCCGCGCCGCGCTGGCGGCCCGGGCGGGCCGCACCGAGGAGGCGGGGCGGGCCTGGGCGGACCTGGCCGCAGACCGTGCCCGGGTGCTGGGCGCCGAACATCCGCACGTGGTGCACACCCGCCTGGAACTGGCCCGCGCCCTGCTGGCCGGCGGCCGTCGGGAGGACGCCGCCGCCGTGCTGGATCGGGTCCTTACGGAATCCGCCCGGTTCCTGGAGCCCGGCCACCGCCACCTGCGCCGCGCGCGCGAACTCCGGGCCACGACCGAGTGATCCCGTGCCGGGCGGTGCCGCCCGGCCCGTTCGGGCGGCGCGGGCGTTCACAGCAGCGGGGCCAGGGCCTCGGTGGCGATGCGCAGGGCCGGGGCGTACGCCTCGATCTCCTCGCGGGAGACGAGGAAGGTGACGGTGGTGACGCTGACCCCGCCGACCGGCCGGCCGTTCGGAGCGAGGATCGCGGCGCCGACGCAGCGGATCGTCGGCTCGTTCTCCTCGTCGTCCAGCGCGAAGCCGCGGGTGCGGATCTCGGCCAGTTGCGCCCGCAGGGCCCGCGCGGTGGTGAGCGTCCTCGGCGTGCGGCGCGGCAGCCCGGTGGCCGCGACGAGCGCCTCCACCTCCTCGGCCGGCAGGTGCGCCAGGATGCTCTTGCCGATCGCCGTCGTGTGCAGGGGCATGCGCATACCGGTCCGGGAGGCCGTCCGGAAGGGCTGCTCGCTCTCCAGCTTCCGGATGTAGGTGATCGTCTCCCCGCTGTGCAGGGCGAGGTGCACCGTCTGGCCCGTGGCCTGCCGGAGGTCGCCCAGGATCCGCTCGATGCTGGCCGGTTCCCCGCCGCTGACCAGCGCGGACAGCCCGCGCAGCCGGGGCCCCACCCCGTACCGGCTCTCGCTCTCCTGGCGTACGAAGCCCTGCTGGACGAGCGAGGCGAGGATCCGGTAGGTGCTGGATTTGGGCACCGCGGCCGCCGCGGTCACGTCGGCCAGCCGGTGGGGCCCGCCCGGGGCGGCCACCGCCTCCAGGACGCGCAGGGACTTCTCCAGCGCGGAACCGGCCGCCGAGGTCCGTCCGGCGCGGACGCCGCCGTCCTGCGACTGCTCGGCCTCGTCGGCCCCGTTCGTTGACACGGAGTCTCCTCGGGTGTGTAGGGTCTAGACCAGCTGGTTCCGGCATACGATACTCCGTTCCACTACGTGGAACAAATAAGGAGGGTTCCTTGTCCTGCCACCCGTACGCGGTGATAGCCGCCCAGCGGCTGCTGCCGGTGCTGCGCGACACCGACGCGGACGCGGCCGTCCGGCGGACCACCGCTCTGCTCGCCGCGGGTTGCCGGGCCGTCGAACTGACCACCTCCACCCCCGGCTGGGCCGGGGCCGTCACCCGCACCACCGCGCTGGCCGACGCACGCGGCCGCCCCGCCCTCATCGGCGTCGGCACCGTCACCACCGCCGAGCAGGCCGAGACCGCCCTGGATGCGGGCGCCGGCTTCCTGATCTCCCCCTACCCGGCCGCCGAGGTCCGCGCCGTCGCCGAACGCCGCCGAGCGGTCTTCATCGAGGGCGGATTCACCCCCGGGGAGATCGCCGCCGCCGTCCGGGCCTCGGGCGCCGCCAAGGTGTTCCCGGCCCACGTCGGCGGCCCTCGGTTCATCCGCTCCCTGAGGGCCGTGCTGCCCGGGGCCTTGATCGTGCCGACCGGGGGCATCCGCCCCGCGGAGGTCCGGGACTGGCTCGCCGCCGGCGCGGACGCCGTGGGCATCGGCAACGGCCTGCCGACCGAACCGGACGAACTGGCCGCCGTGTTCGCCGCCCTGGACCGGCCCTGCCGCGCCGACCGCGCCGACAGGGCACACCGCGCCGACGGCGCCGACCGCGCCGACCCCGCCCGGCCCCGGGGGTCCGCGTGCTGAACGGCAGCGGCCGGCCCGGGGCGGACCGCTACGACGTGCTCGTCCTCGGCGAGGTGCTCGTCGAGATCCACGCCGGTACCGCCCTGCGCGAGGCCACCGACGGCACCCCGGCCCGGCTCTCCTACTCCGGCGACGCCCTCAACGCGGCGGCCGCCGCGGCCGCCGCCGGGGCCCGCACCGCCCTGCTCGCGGTCGTGGGCGACGACGAGCTGAGCGTGCCGCTCCTGCGCCGGGCCGAAGAGCTCGGCGTGGACGTCTCCCACGTCCGCCGGGCCCCGCACCCCAACGGCGCCTACCTGCTGTCCGCCGACACCGAGGGCGACCGCGAGTTCGTCTACTGGCGGGCCCGCAGCGCAGGTTCCACGCTCTCCCCGCGCCACGTCGCATCCTGGCGGGAGCTGCTGACCGGCTCCGGCGCGCTGATCACCAGCGGCGTCACCGGAGCCCTCTCGCTCAGCAGCCGCGCCGCCGTGCTGGCCGCCGCCCGGGCGGTGCACGCCTCGGGCGGGCACCTCTCGTACGACCCCAACTTCCGTCCCCGGCTGTCCGGCCGGACCGAGGCCAGGGAGCTGCTCACCCGGATCGCCCCGCTCACCGGCCTGCTCAAAGCCTCGTGCCCCGCCGACGCCCGCGCGCTGGTCGGCACCGACGACCCGCGCACCGCGGCCGTCCGGCTCCGCGCGCTCGGCGCCCGTACGGTCGCCGTCACCTCGGGCGCCGACCGGCTGCTCCTCGACCACGGGGGCGCGGTCACCCACCACCCCGTGCCCGTCAACCCGGCGCCGCTCGACGCGACGGGCGCGGGCGACTGCTTCACCGGCACCGCCACGGCGCGGCTCGTCCTGGGGGACTCCCTCGCCGAAGCCGTGGCCTACGGCGCCGCCGCCGCCTCGCTCTCGGTCTCCGGCCGTGGCGGCACCGGCCGCGTCCCCTCCTTCACCGAAACGGCGGCACTGGCCGCAGCCCACCGGAACGGCACCCGGTAACCCGCGGCCCGCCCCGGCCCCGCCCCGGCCCCCGTGCTGCCACCGCCCTGACGCGCCCGTCCCAGGTGTATCGATCAGGAGCGTTCGCCCCCGAGAGCACCCGGTTCAGGAATCGAGCCACCCACCTGCCCTCACCGGCGGCGACTTGTACATCACCTGGACCGGAAGCGACGACCGGCCTCGACGTCGGCCGGCTCCTTGGCGTGTTCGCCCTGGTGCGGCCGGCGACGCCTCTTGCGACGAGACGCCCTCAATGGGACGGGCGGCTTCTCAAGCGTGCTGTCGTTGGACGACTTCCGGCAGGGACAGCCGACCGCATCGTGCAAGCTTTATGGGTCTTTTCGTGGTGATATGTGCATCTGTTGGCGCCGATGAGGAGGGCGCCCCACGGGGAGGACGTCCATGAGTCGAAAACATGTTCTGCGGGGCCGTACGGCTGTCGTCACGGGCGCTGCCCGGGGTCTGGGTGCGGGCCTGGCCGGCGAGTTGGCCGCGCGCGGGATGCGGGTCGCACTGCTGGGGCGCGAACGCGAGCGCCTCGAAGAGATCGCCCGTACCCTGCCGGTCGAAACCCGCTGCTACGCGGTCGACGTCACGGACGACAAGGCGATGGACCACACCGCACGGGCAGTCTCGGACACGCTGGGTCCGCCGTCCGTGGTGATCGCCAATGCCGGGATCGCCGAGGGCGGTCCCTTTGCCACCTCGGACCCGGCCACGTGGAGACGGGTCATCGAGGTGAACCTGGTGGGCAGCGCCGTCACCGCCCGCGCCTTCCTCCCCGGCATGCTCGCCACGCGCGGCTACTTCCTGCAGATCGCCTCCACCGCCGCGTTCGGCTCGGCCCCCCTCATGAGCGCCTACTGCGCTTCCAAGGCCGGGGTGGAATCGTTCGCCCAATCCCTCCGAGCCGAGCTCGCCCACCAGCACGTCGCCGTCGGCATCGCCTACGTCCACTGGACGGACACGGACATGATCCGTGATGCCGACGCACACACCGTGCTGAGGGAACTGCGGGCCCACATGCCACCCGGGGCCCGCCGCACCTACCCGGTGGCCCAAGTCGCGGGCTGGATCGCGCGGAGCGTCGACCACCGGTCGCCCACCGTGTACGCGCCACCCCGACTGCGCTACGTCCAGCCGCTGCGGCCCTATCTGCCCATGGTGGTGACCGCGGTCTCGCGCCGGGCGCTGCCGCGCCTGGCCGAACGCGGCCGGGTGGAGCCCACCGGCCTGCTGGGCGCCGGCGGACGATCCGACCGGCACGCCACGAGGTCCACGTCCCAAGCGGACTGACGCGTTCGCCACCGGATGCGGTTCGAACCGGCCGGTCAAAGGATGCGTACCGACCCTGCACCGGGCGGCGGCGGTCGGGAATTCCACGGTTCCGGTACGGCGGGCGCGGACGCATGCCGCGGGGGCCGGTGTCGCTGTCTGTCGCTGTAGGCTCGGGACGTCTCGTACCGCACTCGCCGCCCCGGGGATCCCCTCATGCCGCACACCGGTCCGCAGTCCGTCGACCGGGCGCTGGCCTTCCTCGACGCCGTGGCAGCGGCGGACGGCCCCGTCAGCGCCAAAGTGCTGGCGCGCCGGACGGGGTGCTCGCTGTCCACGGCCTACCATCTGCTGGCCCCGCTGACGGGCCGCGGCTACCTGCTCAGGACGGCGCGGGGGTACGTACCGGGCCCGGTCGTGCCGCGGCTGCACCGGAGCTTCCTGCGGCAGCTGGAGCCCGCGCCGCGCACCGCCGAACTGCTGGTCCGGCTGCGCCGCGCCACCGGCGGGGAGGCGTACTGCACGACCTACCGGGACGGGCTGATCACGGTCGTCGACACGACGGCGCCCGTCACGGACACCGCAAACCCCTTCACGCCGGGACGGGAGACACGGGCGCACGCCACCGCGCACGGCAAGGTGTTGCTCGCCGCGCTCCCCCGGCAGACGCGCAGGCGCTACCTGGCGGAGCACGGCATGGCGCGCCTGACCGACGCCACCATCACCGGCGCCGACCGGTTGGAGGCGGAGCTGTCCCGGGTGCGCGGGCAGGGCTTCGCCGTCTCCGTCGGGGAGGCCGACCCCGCGTTCACCTGTGCGGCGGTCGCCCTGTCGGGGCAGCGGCCGCGCGAGGACGCGGCGGTGCACGCCCTGTCCGTGGCCCTGCCGGCGTCGGAGTTCCGGCGGCGTCCCGGGGAGATCCGTACCGCGCTGTCCCGGGCGGCGGCCGGCTTGCTCTGACGGCGCGGCGCCGTGGTGCGCTGTCCGTCCCGGCGCTGCCGTCCCGGCGCTCTCCTCCCGGCGCTTCCCCTCCCGGCGCTTCCCGGCCCTGCGTTTTCCGGCCCTGCCGGAATCGGCGCGTACCCGGCGTGCGGGGTGCGGGCCGCGGTGCCAAGCTGGTCCGTATGA
Organism: Streptomyces sp. NPDC055254; assembly: GCF_053606025.1. NCBI lineage: Bacteria > Bacillati > Actinomycetota > Actinomycetes > Kitasatosporales > Streptomycetaceae > Streptomyces > Streptomyces sp. NPDC055254. The sequence goes on from NZ_JBSGQV010000020.1 coordinate 39,878, forward strand.
TCTTCATTGCCGTCAGGTTCGACGTCCGTCCGGAGCACAGCGACAACTGGCTCACCCTCGTGGACGACTTCACCCGCGCCACCCGGAGCGAGCCCGGGAACCTCTTCTACGACTGGTCGCGCAGCGTCGACGACCCGAACAAGTACACGCTGCTGGAGGCCTTCGCCGATGCGGAGGCGGGCGCCGCGCACGTCGCGTCCGCGCACTTCAAGGCCGGTATGGAGACGCTGGCCGGTGCCATCGCCGCCACCCCGGAGATCATCCACGTCGAGGTCCCCGGCCAGGGCTGGAGCGCCATGGCCGAGCTGTCCCCCCCGCCCCCGATAGGTTGACTCAGAGGTCGTCTCCTCCCTTTGTTCCGTTTATTTCAAGGGGAGTTCGACCGCCCTCAGCCGGCCATGGGCGTGGCACCGCTCCGTCACGGCAACGCGGCGGTCGGCGAACGGTAGGGCGCCGGGCGGTCCGGCCGGAGTCCGCGCGGGCCATCCGCTGCGGAGGCGCACTTCTTCCCGCGGGTGCGAGTGCCGGCCGAGTGGCGCCGGTATTGAGGCTGCGAGACCATCTCAATCGGGGGACTTGTGCATTCTTCGACGCTTGGGAGCGTAGCCATGAAGGCAAAGCCCGCATGCGGGCCGGAGCGCGACCCCGAGTTCTTCCGCGAACTCGACAGCGTGTTCGCCAAGTACCCCGAGGCCGCTGACAGGTATGCGGTGACCTGCTTGAGGATGGAGCTCGAAACACTGAAGATCGACTTCAGCAAGCAGCAAGGGGTGTCGCGCATCGAGGACGGTCGCATCATCACGGAGTTCCACGATCGAGACGACGCCACGCCGCGTCGCCGCGCCTGCTGTGCATGGAAGCCCAGCGCGGGGTGCATCAGGCAGTGTGAGGAGTGACTCCTCACCCCCAGGGCGGTCCGCGGCGAAGCCGAACACGTCCCATGGGATGACCTGTTGACCGGCACGATCCGAAAGTGACGCCCTACGCGTCGCAGGCGTCCTGTCCGTCGGGCGAGGCCAGCAGTTCCACCTCCCGCGCCGACAGCCGCAGCGCCCCCGCCGCGATGTTCTCGGCCAGGTGGTCGGGATCACCCGTACCGGGGATCGCCAGCACGTGCGGCCCGCGGCTCAGCGTCCACGCGAGGCGCACCTGCGCCCGGGACACGCCGTGGGCCCGCGCCACCGCGCGCACCCGCCCGCTGTCGTCCGCGACCGCCCCGGACTCCTTGGCCGCGCCGGCGATGGCGAAGAAGGGGACGAAGGCGACGCCCTGTTCCCCGCAGGCGTCCACGAACGCGTGGTCCTCGGCCGGCGAGCCGATCCCGTACGGGTTCTGCACGCACACCACCGGCGCGATGGCCCGGGCCTCGGCGAGGTGTTGCGGGCGGGCGTAGGAGATGCCCAGGTGCCGGATCAGGCCGGCCGTGCGGAGCTCGGCCAGCGCCCCGAAGTGCTCGGCGATCGGCCCGTCCGCCCGGGCGGGACGGATGCGGAGGTTGACCAGGTCCAAGTGGTCGCGGCCCAGCTGGCGCAGGTTCTCCTCCACCTGCCCGCGCAGCTGTCCGGGTTCGGCCCACCACCAGCTCCCGTCCGGATGGCGACCGGGTCCCACCTTGGTGCTGATGACCAGGTCGTCCGCGTACGGGGAGAGCGCGCGGTTGATCAGTTCGTTGGCGGAGCGCAGCCGGGAGAAGTAGAACGCGGCCGTGTCGATGTGGTCGACACCGAGCTCCACGGCGCGGCGCAGCACGCCCACGGCGCGGTCCCGGTCGCGCGGCACGGCGTCGGCGGCGAACGCCCGGCCGCTCTGCGGCAGTCGCATCGCGCCGAAACCGATCCGCTTGACGCTCAGGTCGCCGAGCCGCCAGGTCCCCGCGGCCGCGGCATCGATCATTTCGGTACTCATGGCGCGACCGTATCCGGCCCATGGGCCGGACAGGCCAGCCGGTAGGTGGTGGGACGCCGCCGGGCCGGATCACAAGGCGCGGCCCGGCGGCGCCGGTCGGGGGTGGTGCGGGTGGTGCCGGTGGAGTGGATGGTCAGGGTGGGGCTTGTCGTGCGGAGGGTGTGCGTGGTGCGGGTAGGGACCGGTGCGGGTGGTGACCGGTGCGGGTGGTGACCGGTGCGGTCAGCGGCCGCGCAGGCCCCGGTCGACGGCCGTCATCAGCTCGCCGTCGGCGGTGTCCGCGTCCAGCGACCAGAACATGGCGCCGCCCAGGCCCTCCTCGCGGATGTAGCGCGTCTTGGCGCGCAGCACCTGCGGGTCGTCGTACGTCCACAGGGTGGTGCCGTCGAAGAGCCAGGCGTGGCCGCCCCGCACGTCGCGGTGGAGCCGGTAGGTCCCGGATTCGGCCAGCTTCTTCAGCGCCTTGTAGTCCTCGTACCCCGCGGACCAGGTGGCCGGTGCGGGGCCCGTGGCGGGCTGTCCCATCCCGTCGCCGCCGCCGCTGACACCGGTCCAGCCCTGGCCGTAGAACGGCAGGCCGACCACGAGCTTGTGCGCGGGCGCGCCGCGCCGCTGCCAGGCCTCGACGGTGCCCTGGACGCTGAAGTCGCCCCGGGCGCGGAGCGCGGACTGCTGGGCGGTGACGGGCTCGCCGGAGACGTGGAAGTCGTAGCCCTGCAAGGTCACGAAGTCGAGGTCGCGCATGATCCGGCGGACGTCGAAGCCGGCGTCGATCTTGGCCGGGGCGGTCGGTACGAAGGCCGTCAGCTCGTAGGCGGTCTTCTTCGGCCGGCTCTTCGCGTAGGCGTCGAGCTGTGTGCGGAACTCCTTGACCAGCTCGGTGAAGTTGCGCCGGTCCTCCGGACGGAACTTCGTGTCGGTGTCACCGGCGGAGCCGGGCCACTCCCAGTCGAGGTCGATCCCGTCGAACACCCCCGCGGCCGCGCCCGCGCCGCCGCGGGTGCCGTCCTGGGGCAGGTTGCCCTTGATGTAGAGGTCGATGCAGGACTCCACGAAGGCCTTGCGGGAGGCGGGGGTGAGCGCGGCGTCCGAGAAGTGGGTGGACCAGCTCCAGCCGCCGAGCGAGATGAGCACCTTCAGGCCGGGGTGCTTGGCCTTGAGCTCGCGCAGCTGGTTGAAGTTGCCCGCCAGCGGCTGCTCCCAGGTGTCGGCGACCCCGTCCACGGAGTTCTCGGCGTCGAGCGGGCGGACGTAGTCGGCCCACGCGTCGGCCTCACCGGGGACGTTGCCGGTGAAGCACTTGCCCTCCGGGCTGACGTTGCCGAAGGCGTAGTTGATGTGCGTGAGCCTGCCGGCGGAGCCGTTCGCATCCAGGTCCTGGACCTGGAAGTCCCTGCCGTACACGCCCCATTGGGTGAAGTACCCGACCTTCTTGTACGAACGGTCGTGGGCGCCCGGCTCCTTGTCGTGCGATGCGCCGGCCGCGGGTGCGAAGGCGGTCAGCAGGGAGAGGGAGCAGGCGGCGATGACCAGCCTGCCGAGCATGCTGCGGCGCATGGGCTTCCTTTGCGGATGCGGGGAGTGGGGCGTGAGCGCGTGCGCGGTGCAAGCCGGAAACTATTGGTCTGGACCAGAGTGGTCAAGGGGGTGGCGGAAAGTGCCAGGTCGGACGGCCCGCCCCGGACACGTCAGGAACGGGGTTCCGGGCGCGGGAGCAGCCGGCCGCGGTGCCGCGGCCGGGCCGGAGCGGACGCCGGACCTATCGGCCGCCCGAAAGGATTCGGCGCCCGTGGCGGATCGGAACTTCCACCCGGTTGATCGATGTAATGAGTGGATCTTCGGCCCGAGCCGTGTCATGGTTGGTCTCGCCGAAGGGGTGTAGCTCAGCTGGTCAGAGCGCCGGTCTCCAAAACCGAAGGCCGCAGGTTCGAATCCTGCCGCCCCTGCCACGCAGAACGGGACGCGCGAGCCTCCTGTGCTGGGAAAAGGTACGAGCCCCGCCGATGATTCGGCGGGGCTCTCTTGCGTTCAGGATCGCCAGCCGGCCCCCCGCCGGCCCGAACGCCTGACGATCCGGCCATGGAAGCCCTGCCCGACGCTGGAGTCGGCTGCCGGGTGGGGAGTCGCGAGAAAAGCCCAGGCTGGAAGGGGACCGGCCGAGGCAGTCAGCGGGTGTCAGCCAAGCGGGTGCTGCCAGTGCAGGTTCGGCGAACCGTCGATCCAGTACGTGTGCGCGCGCTCGGTCACCCGCAGCCGCAACTCGGCGATGCCGGGCCGGCCGAGGTCGTGCCATCCGAGAAGGGCGCGCTCGATGTCGTCCCACAGGGATACGGGGCCACCCTGACGCACGAGCCATCCGTCGTCGTCGTTCACCAGCTCGGCGAAGGCCTCCCGGTCCGGGTCGAAGAGGTAGAAGAGCGGTGCGCCCGTCGCCGTCCGGGCTCGTAGGACTTGGGCTGTCGGTGCTGCCAGCTGCGCCAGGACGGCCTGCATCGGCTCGTCGAGGTCGGTCGGAGCGACCGAGGCCGGCCGTTCCGAACTGGGGTACGCCACGCGGGAGGACAGGTCTCCGGCGATGGGCACGACAGCCTGGGAGCGTGCCTGCATGAAACTGGCGTGGGCGATGAACCGCCCTTCGGCCGTCCCGTCATCGCCCACGGTGACCTTCGCGAGGCCGGTCCCGCTGAGCAGCGACCCGATGGTGGCGAGGATGACGCCGCCGGGGCGGGTCTGCCGTACCCACGTGTAGGGGATGCGTCGGACTCCGCAGGTGGCGATCACCCTGTCGTAGGGGGCGCGCCGGGGCAGACCGAGGAGCCCGTCCCCCGTCACGGTCCAGGTGGAGAAGCCGAAGGCCTCCAGGGCCGTGTCGGCGCGGGCGGCGACGCCCGGATCCACTTCGATCGTCGTGACGTTGTCTTCGCCCAGGCGGTGACACATCAAGGCAGCGGAGTACCCGGTGCCCGTGCCGATCTCCAGCACGCGGTGCCCGTCCTCGACCTCCAACTCCTCGATCATCTCCAGGACCAGCCGCGGGATCGTGGATGACGAGCTCGGGGTGCCTGGTACCGGGCCGGGAGCCTGGTCGGGGGTGAGGTGCCCGTCGAGCTGCGTGACGAGGGAGTCGTCGGTGTACGCGATCCGGGCCCACTCGGCCGGGTCCGTGCCGGCCGCGGTTACGGGCTTCCAGAGTCCCCCGCCGGTGGGGAGGAAGACGCCGGGGTGCAGGAACACCTCACGGGGGACGGCTTCAACGGCTTTCCGCCAGGCCGGGGTGCGGATCGCGCCCGCGGCTTCGAGCCCATCGGCGAGGGCCTGCCGCTGGGGGCTGGTATCGATCACCGGGTACCTCCTCGGGAGAGCAGGTCAGCGAAGGCGGCCGCCATGGGGAGCCCGGTGTGCTCCTCCAGCCAGCCCCACTGACCATTCGGATTCAGCTCCAGCAGCCAGTAGGCGCCGGCACGGTCCACTGCGAGGTCGAAGCTTCCGGATACGAGGCCGAAGGCATCGAGGAAGGCGAGCAGGGCTTCCTCCAGCGGGGCGGGAAGCGTGGCCACCGAGTACGCCAGGGCAGCGTAGTCCCGCCGCCAGTCCAGGAGTTCGGAATCGATGCGCACAGCGAAGACTTGGCGGCCTACGATCGTGACGCGGACGTCGCACACCTTGTCGACCCGTGCCTGGAAGAGGTGCGGGACGACTCGGATCCGGTCGTCGATCTCGTCTGCGGTGACCTGCTCCGCCCACGACACAACAGGGACGCCGTCCCGCTCGTAGGGCGTGGCCCGGAGCGTCTTGTGGATCACTGCAGGGTGAGCGGCGGCGAACTCGCGCGCGTCGGCCGGGTCGTTGGTGATCAGGGTGGGTGGCGCGGTCAGCCCCAGGCGAAGAGTGCAGGCCAATTGGTGCGGCTTGTAGGCGGCTTCGGCGTTCCGCATGGGGTGGTTCACCCAGAGGGGGCCGTGGAGCGCGTGCAGCACACCGCCGAGCCCGTAGCGCGTCTGCGCGGCCGCGAACCGGGCGTCGTCCGGTCCCAGGTGGGTGAAGGACGGCCATGTCGGGCGGCGCCAGTACACCGCTCCCACGTCTTCCAGGTCGGCGGCTCTCGACGGGGTGAGCATCCGCCCGGCCGCGTGGGCCGGGCGGACGCCGTACCGAGCCGAGACCGTCAAGCCCTCGCCGGCCGAGCACTCCTGGCGGACCTCGCTCATCGCCTCGATCATCGCGAAACTGGAAGGCGCGGACCCCGCGCGGGCCGCGTTCCTCGCCGTCTGGCACGACACCCAGGAGACCCGCACCGGCGACGTGAACCACCTGGGCAGGAAGTACTCGACCGCAGCCGATCCGGCGGCGGTGACCGCCGACCAGACGGCGGGTATGCCCGAGATTCTGGCATCGACGATTCAGGATCTGGTCGCGGAGTACGAAGCCAAGGACTCGCCGGAGGCGATCTGCGCGCGTGACGCCGACAAGCTGGAGTGCTTGCTTCAAGGGATCGAGTACCGAGCCCAGGGGCGAAAGCGCCCCCTCCCCGCGGGAACTCCCGCCGATGCGGGCCTTTCTCGTTTGGCGGGGGCGTGCGGGTCGGGGCGGCGGAACGTGTGGCAAGCTGGGGCGCATTGCCCAGGCGGTGCAGGACAGGAAACCGGTGCGATTCCGGTGCGGTCCCGCCACTGTGACCGGATTCCCCGCGCGGGGAACCGGAAGTCAGACACTGACGCACCGCCTCTTCACGTCGACCAGGGGACGCGGATCCCCCGGAGAGGCTTCGCCATGTCACGTTCCCGCGCCGCTCTGCGCGCACTCGTACCCCTCGCTTTCCTGCTGCCCGTGGCCGCCTGCGGTGCCTCACCGGACGCGGGGAAGCCGGCCCCCGGCGCGGCCGCCGCGCCCGGATTCCCGTACACCGTCACCAACTGCGGTGTGAGCACCACCTATCAGGCTCCGCCGCGACGCGCCGTCACCATGAACCAGCACGCCACCGAGGTGCTGCTCGCCCTCGGGCTGGAGGACCGGATCGCCGGCTCCGCCTACCTCGACGACGCGGTGCTGCCCGCCTACCGTCCGGCCTACGACAAGATCAAGGTGCTGGCCCGGGAGTACCCCTCCCAGGAGGTGCTGCTGGGCGCGGACCCCGACTTCGTGTACGGCGGCTACGCGAGCGCCTTCGACAAGGCGCAGGGCCGCGACCGCGAAGGACTCGGCAAGGCGGGGATCAACACCCGGCTCAACGTCGAGTACTGCACCGAGGGCCCCGTCGGTCTCGACGTGCTCAAGACCGAGATCACCGAGGTCGCCCGGACCTTCGGCGTACCCGAGCGGGGCGCGCGGCTCATCGAGGAGGAGCAGCGGCGCGTCGACGCCGTCGCCGCCCGGGTCAAGGACAAGGCCCGGCCGACCGTCTTCGTTTACGACTCCGGCGAGGGATCCGCCTTCACCTCGGGCGGCAGGGGGATCGGGACCGAGATCATCTCCCTCGCCGGAGGCGCGAACGTGTTCGCCGACCTCGACGACACCTTCGGTGACGTGGCGTGGGAGAAGGTCATCGAGCGCAAGCCCGAGGTCGTCCTCATCTACGACTACGGCGGCACCACCGTCGACGCCAAGAAGCAGCGGCTGTTGAACGACCCGGCCCTGGCGGAGGTTCCCGCCGTCAAGAACAGGCGGTTCGTCGTCCTGCCGCTCTCCTCGGCCGTCCTCGGCGTCCGGGTCGCCGACGCCGTCGAGGCGCTGGGCGGCCAGCTGCACCCCGACGCCGCGTGACGCCCCGTCCGTCCGTGGCCCTCCGCGGGGCCACCGCCGGTCCCGGAGCCGGAGCCCCGGCGGGCGGCGGCGGTGGCCTCCCGCCGGTCCTGATCCTCCTCCTGCTCACCGCCGCGCTCCTCGGATCCGCCGTCGCGGGCCTGGCGCTGGGGCCCGTACGGATCGCTCCCGGCCAGGTCGTCGACATCGTCCTCGGCGGCCTGTCGGGCCGCAGGCCCACCGGGGCGTTCGCCACCATCGTGTGGGACGTACGGGCGCCGCGCGTCATCCTGGGCGCCGTCGTCGGCGCCGGGCTCGCCGTCGCGGGCGCGGTGCTGCAGGCGCTCGTGCGCAACCCGCTCGCCGACCCCTTCCTGCTCGGCGCCTCCTCCGGGGCCTCGGCGGGCGCCGTCCTCGTGATCGTCCTCGGCTCGGGTACCGGCGTCCTCGCCGTCGCCGGACAACTCGGCGTACCGCTCGCCGCCTTCGCCGGTTCCCTGGCGGCGCTCGTCGCCGTCTACGCGCTGGCCCGCCGCGGCGGCTCCCTGACGACCGGCAGGCTGATCCTCGCCGGAGTCGCGGTGCAGTACGTCCTGTCCGCGCTGACCAGCCTGGTGCTCGTGCTCGCCGCGCAGCCGGACCAGGTGCGGACCGTGCTCTTCTGGACCCTCGGGGGCCTCGGCGGAGCCCGCTGGGACGAACTGGCGCTGCCCGCCGCCGCGCTGCTCCTCGGCACCGGCCTGCTGGTCGCCCTCGCCCGGCCGCTCGACCTGCTCCTCGCCGGGGAGGAGGGCGCGCAGACGCTGGGGCTGGACACGGCGCGCTTCCGGGCGGCCGTCTTCGTCCTCACCTCCCTCGTCATCGGCGTGCTCGTCGCTTACAGCGGGGCCATCGGCTTCGTGGGCCTGATGGTTCCGCATGCCGCCCGGATGGTCGTCGGCGCGGGGCACCGCGCACTGCTGCCGGTGTCCGCACTGGGCGGGGCGGTGTTCCTGACCCTGGCCGACCTGCTCGCCCGTACGGCCGCCGCGCCCGAGGAGATCCCCGTCGGCGTGGTCACCGCGCTCGTCGGCGGACCGTTCTTCCTGTGGATGCTGCGCCGCTCCACGCGTACCGAGGGGATCGCCGGATGACGGAGCCCACGGACCCCGCCGCACGCACGTGCCCCGCCAAGCCCACGGACCCCGCCGCACGCGCGCGCCCCGCCGAACGCACGGAGCGTGTGCGGTACGCGGCGCTCCCTGCGCAACTCGCCGTCGAGGGCGTGCGGTACGAGGTCGACGGGCACACCCTGCTCCGCGGCGTCGACCTCACCGCCCGTCCCGGCGAGACGGTCGGCGTGGTCGGCCCCAACGGCAGCGGCAAGACCACCCTGCTGCGCTGCGTCTACGGCGCCCTGCGACCCACCGCCGGCCGGGTGTGGCTCGACGGCAAGGACGCGGGCGCGCTCACCGTCAAGGAGCGCGCGCGGCGCGTGGCGGTCGTCCCGCAGGACGCGGGCGGCGCCTCCGGGCTGACCGTCCGCGAGGTCGTGGCCATGGGACGCAGCCCGCACAAGCGGTTCTGGGAGCAGGACGGCGCGGACGACGTACGACGGGTCGCCGAGGCCCTGGAGACGGTCGGTGCGGGCGCCTTCGCGGGGCGCCGCTTCGACGAACTCTCCGGCGGCGAACGCCAACGCGCCCTGGTGGCCCGGGCCCTGGTCCAGGACCCCGGCCTGCTCGCCCTCGACGAGCCGACGAACCACCTGGACATCCGCTACCAGCTGGAGATCCTGCGCCTGGTCCGCGGGCTGCCCGCCACCGGCCTCCTGGTCCTCCACGACCTCAACCTGGCGGCGGCCTTCTGCGACCGGCTGTACGTCCTGGCGGAGGGACGGGTGGCGGCGTCGGGCCCGCCCGCGGAGGTGCTCACGGAAGAGGTGCTGGCCGAGGTCTACGGGGTGGCCACGCGGATCGGGGTCCACCCCGAGACCGGCGCGCCGAACATCGTCTACCTCCCCGTACCCCCGGAGCGCGCGGTACGGCGCTGACACGCCCCGGGGCTGGGCGGAGGCCTACGCGGCGCCGCCCTCCCGGTAGCCGTACGGCCGGTCGACGAACTCCGTCCTGCGGCCAGCCGGTCGGTGAAGCGGACGCCCGGCGTAGTAGGCGAGGCCCGCGGCACGGATCTTCGCGAAGGACAAGACGGGGAAGCCGGTCCGCCCGATGGGACGATGACCGGAACCGAGAGGGAGGGGTGCGGCATGGCGGTGACCAAGGCCGAGGTCGCGGCGCCCGCGGGAGTCCCGTCCGCGCCAATCTCGCGCGCCTGCCCCACCCTCCTCGAAGGCCAACGGGCCGGCGGGATCGTCCGCGCCGGCGGAGCCGGCTCCACCGCGCCGCCGTCCGCCGGAGGGAGCCGGTCGTGAGGTACGCCTTCTCCACGCTCGGGCTGCCCGGTACGCCGCTCGGGCGCAGCGTCGCGCTCGCTGCCGAGCACGGCTTCGCCGGCCTCGAACTGCGGGCCCACCCCGAGGAACCGCTCCACCCCGACAGCGCCGCCGCCGACCGGGCCGCGGGCCTGCGCGTCTTCACCGCCGCCGGCGTCACCGTGCTCGGTGTCGCAGGCTACGTCCAGGTGGCCGCCGCGGGCCCCGACGAACCGGTCCTCGCCGGACTGCGCGCCCTGGTCCGGCTCGCCCACGACCTGGAAGCCCCCTACGTACGGGTCTTCCCCGGGGGCGGGGACCTGCCCGAGGCGGCCGCGGACGCCCTGGCCGTACGCCGCTTGCGGGCCGGGGCCCCGTACGCCGCGCGCCACGGCGTGCGGATCCTGCTGGAGACCCACGACTCGCACCGCACCGCGACCGCCACCGCCCGGGTGCTGGACCGCGTCGGGCATCGGGGCGCCGGCGCTCTGTGGGACGTACTGCACACCTGGCTCGGCGGCGAATCCCCGGCCGCGTCGCGGCAGGCCCTGGCCGGGCACCTGGGCTACGTACAGGTGAAGGACGTGGCGTCGGCGCGGGATCTCACCCCGCTCGGGCTCGGTGCCGGAGTGCTGCCCCTCGCTGCTGCGGTGGCCGCCGCACCCCGGGACGGCTGGCTCTGCTGGGAGTACGAGAAGCGCTGGTACCCCGGGGCCGCCGAGCTCCCCGGACAGCTCGCGCGGGGCCGCGCGTACCTGGCGGGACTGGTGTCCGGCACGGGCCCCACCGGTCACGCGGAGTAGGAAGCCGCGCTCCGGATCGACCGCGTGGCGGAAACCAGGACCGAAAGGCGTACCGCTCCGGCTCGCCGGCCGCTGACACACCCCGCGCGGCCCGCAGCGCACCCTCTACGCGCCCCGGCCCCTGTGGCGGACCGCGGGGAACGAGATCATCGTCCTGGAACCGGGCCGCCCCGGCACCGAACCGCCGCTGCGCGACCGGCCCGACCTCGGCCGCCCCCGAGGTCGTCATCCTCCAGTGAGAGAAGCCCGCAGGTGAAACGCACGAGCAGCCGTCTCGCAGACGGCCGCGAAATCCTCTATTACGACACCGACGACGGCGCGGCCCGCGCCTTCCCCGACACCCGGCCCCTCGACGCGTCCGCCACCGCGACGGCCTCCGAGGTCCGCCGGGACCCGCTTCTGGGCGACGCCGTCGTGATCGCCTCGCACCGCCAGGACCGTACCTACCGCCCGCCCGCCGACGCCTGCCCGCTGTGCCCGTCCACCGACGGGCGCGCGAGCGAGGTCCCGGCCCCCGACTACGAGGTCGCGGTCTTCGAGAACCGCTTCCCCTCCCTGGCGGGCGACACCGGCCGTTGCGAGGTCATCTGCTTCACGCCCGACCACCGGGCCTCCTTCGCCGACCTCGACGAGGAGCGCGCCGCGCTGGTCCTGGCCGCCTGGACCGACCGCACCGCCGAACTCTCCCGCCGTGACGGGGTGCGCCAGGTCTACTGCTTCGAGAACCGGGGCGCCGACATCGGCGTCACCCTCGGGCACCCGCACGGCCAGATCTATGCCTTCCCCTTCATCACCCCGCGCACCACGCGGATGCTCGCCACCGTCGCAGCCCACCGCGAAAGCACCGGAGGCAACCTCTTCGAGGAGGTCCTGGCCGGCGAACGCGCCGACGGCGCCCGCGTCGTCCTCGAAGGCGATCACTGGACCGCCTTCGTGCCCTACGCGGCGCGCTGGCCGTACGAGGTCCACCTCCACCCGAACCAGCGGGTTCCCGACCTGCCCGCGCTGGGCGACGCGGCCCGAGCCGAGTTCCCCCACCTGTACCTGGAGCTGCTGCGCCGCTTCGACCGGCTCTTCGACCGGCCGGACCGTCCGACCCCGTACATCTCCGCCTGGCACCAGGCCCCGCTCGGCGCAGGCCGGGCGGACTTCGCGCTCCATCTGGAACTGTTCACGGTCCGCCGCACCGCCGACAAGCTGAAGTACCTCGCCGGCACCGAATCCGGCATGGAGGCCTACATGAACGACGTCCGGCCCGAGGACGCGGCCGCCCGGCTGCGCGCGGTGGCGAGCCCGTGAGCGGCACGGCGCAGGGCTTCCAGGAGCTGTACGGTCATCCGCCCGAAGGGGTCTGGGCGGCCCCGGGCCGGGTCAACCTGATCGGTGAGCACACCGACTACAACGACGGCTTCGTCCTGCCGATCGCCCTCCCGCGGCGCACCGAGGTGGCCGCCGCCCGCCGTACTGACGGGATTCTCAGGGTCCACTCCGTCGACGCCGCTTCCGGTGCGGTGCGGTTCGACCTCGCCGAACTCGACCCGGCGCATCCGCCCCAGGGGGCCGAGAGATGGGCCGCTTACCCCGCGGGTGTCGCGTGGGCCCTGCTGGACGCGGGCCTTCCGGTCGGGGGCGCCGACCTGTACGTCCGGTCCGACGTGCCGACCGGAGCCGGACTGTCCTCCTCCGCCGCCCTGGAGGTCGCCACCGCGCTCGCCCTCACCGACCTGTACGGGCTGGGGCTCACCCGCCCCGAACTGGCCGTTCTCGCGCGGCGCGCCGAGAACGCGTACGTCGGCGTGCCGTGCGGGGTCATGGACCAGATGGCCTCGGCGTGCGCGGTCGACGGCCACGCCCTCCACCTGGACACCCGCACTCTCGAACAGCGGCACATCCCCTTCGACTGCGCCTCGGCGGGCCTGCGCCTGCTCGTCATCGACACCCGGGTCGCACACGCCCTGGCCGACGGGGCCTACGCCGAGCGCCGGGCCTCCTGTCACCGGGCGGCGAGGGCGCTCGGCGTGCCCGCCCTGCGCGATGTCCCGTACCAGGACCTGGAACGGGCGCTGGCGCGGCTCGACGACCCCGTCGGCCGCAAACGGGTCCGACACGTCGTCACCGAGAACGAGCGGGTCCGGCGGACCGAGGAACTGCTGCGCGCCGGGCGGTTGCGGGAGACGGGCCCGCTGCTCACCGAGGGGCACGCCTCGCTCCGCGACGACTACGAGGTCTCGTGCCCGGAGCTCGACCTGGCCGCTTCGGTCGCCGACGCGGCGGGGGCCTACGGGTCCCGGATGACGGGCGGCGGTTTCGGGGGCTCCGCGCTGACCTTGATCGACGCGGACGCCGAGCGGGCGGTGGCGCGGGCGGTGACCGAGGCCTTCGTACGGGAGGGGTACGCGCCGCCCCGCATCACGTCGGCGGCCCCGTCGGCCGGGGCGACCCGCCTGCGGTGAGGCGGGCGGTCGGGGCCTCGGCGCCGCGGTCGGGGCCGCAGCGTCGCGGTCAGCGCCGGGCCGTCGCGGTCGGAGCAGGAGCCGCCGCGGTCAGGGGCGGGTTGAGGCGGGCGAAGCCCTCCTGGCGCTCGTACGGGAAGTACGGGTAGGGCGCGGGACGGTGGCTCGCCGCGTCGAGGCGGGCCACCTGCTCGGGCGTCAGGGCCCAGCCGACGGCGCCGATGTTCTGGCGCAGCTGCGCCTCGTCGCGCGCGCCGATGATGACGGAGGACACCGTGGGGCGCCGCAGCAGCCAGTTGAGGGCGACCTGGGGGATCGTCCGCTCCGTCTCCGCGGCGATCTCGTCGAGCGCATCGGTGCTCGCCGCGGCCGCGCGCGCGGGCGCCTTCGCCTGAGGGGTAAGGACTGCCGGGGTGACTCGGGTGCCCGGGCGATCCGGCCGCCCGAGCCCCCGCCGGCCCCGGTCAGGACACGATGTCCTTGCGGGAGAAGCCCCGGAACGCGAGGGCGAACAACACCAGGGCGTAGGACACCGAGACCGCGCCGCCCTTGATCATCCCGCCCCACTCCAGCTGCGGCTGCAAGGCGTCCGCCCACGCGAACTGCCAGTGCGCCGGCAGGAACTCCCGCCACGACCCGAGAGCCGTCACCGCGTCCAGCACGTTGCCGACGATCGTCAGGCCGACCGCCCCGCCCACCGCTCCGAGCGGTGCGTCCGTGCGGGTGGACAGCCAGAACGCCAGGCCCGCCGTGACCAGCTGCGACACGAAGATGAAGGCGACCGCGAGCGCCAGTCGCGCCGCCGTGTCGGCGGCGGCGAGGGATCCGCCCGCCGGGAGTTTCAGCGGACCCCAGCCGTACGCGGCCGTGCCCGCCGCCAGGGCCACCACCGGCAGCAGCACCATCGCCGCCAGGCTGAACCCCAGCGCCACCACCAGCTTGCTCCACAGCAGCCGGGCCCGAGGCACCGGCGAGGCCAGCAGGTAGCGCAACGAGGACCAGCTGGCCTCCGACGCCACCGTGTCCCCGCAGAACAGCGCCACGGGCACCACCAGCAGGAACCCGGCCGAGACGAAGAGGCAGGTGGCGGCGAAGTTCGCGGCGGACGCCGTGGCCGTGTCGATCAGGGTGATCCGGCCGTTCCCGCCGCCCGGTCCGTCGTCCGGCCCGCCCCCCACCGCGAACGCGATCAGCATGACGAACGGCAGCGCGGCCAGCACCGCGCCCATCACCAGCGTCCGCCGCCGGCGCCACTGCCGCAGCGCTTCCACGCGCAGCGGCAGCGTACGGCTCGCCCGGTAGCCCGGGGCCACCTCCTGCACGGCAGTCATGCCGAACCTCCGATCAGGGTGAGGAACGCGTCCTCCAGCCGGCGGTGCGGCCCCGCTCCGGTCACGGGCACCTCCAGCCGTACGAGTTCGGCGATCAGACCGGAGGCCGTCGCGCCTTCGAGGCGTACGAGCAGCCCGTCGTCAACGGCCACCACGGAACCCACTCCTTCCAGCGCCGCCACCTTCTCGACGCTCACCTCGTCCACCGGCCCGGCCAGGGTCACCAGCAGGGTGTCGCCCCCGCCGGTGATCTCGGCGACCTTGCCGGCCTGCACCAGCCTGCCCCGGTCCATGACGACCAGGTGCGTACAGGACTGCTCCACCTCCGACAGCAGGTGGCTGGAGACGATGACCGTCCGGCCTCCCGCCGCGTAGCGGATCATCACGTCCCGCATCTCGCGGATCTGCGGCGGATCCAGACCGTTCGTCGGCTCGTCGAGGATCAGCAGGTCCGGCATCCCGAGCATGGCCTGCGCGATCGCGAGCCGCTGGCGCATGCCCTGCGAGTACGTGCGCACCGCACGCTCCAGCGCGTCACCGAGGCCGGCGATCTCAAGGGCCTCGGCCATGTGCGAGTCCTCGGCCGGTCGGCCGGTGGCCTGCCAGTACAGCTCCAGGTTGGCCCGGCCCGTCAGGTGCGGCAGGAAACCCGCGCCCTCGACGAAGGCCCCGACCCGCGAGAGCACCGGCGACCCGGCCCGCACCGCGTGCCCGAACACCCGGATCTCCCCGGCGTCCGGGGAGATCAGCCCCATCAGCATGCGCAGGGTCGTGGTCTTCCCGGCGCCATTGGGTCCGAGCAGCCCCCATACCTGCCCCTTCTCCACACGGAACGACAGGTCCCGCACCGCGTACCGGTCCTGCGCCTTCGCGTACCGCTTCGTCAGACCCGTGATCTCCAGCGGTACGTCGGCCGACGCGGGGTCCGGTGCCGGCGTACCGGCCCGGGCGCCGACTCCGCCCGACCGGGGACGCCGGATCCCGAGCAGGACGGCGGCCAGCGCCGCCGCCCCCAGCGGCAGCCCCCAGGTCCAGGCGGGCAGGCCGGCCGTGGCGGTCCGCACCCCCTCGGCGACGGGGACGGCGAGCGGGCCCCGCGCCGACACGGTGTAGGTGGCCGGGGCGGCCGGAGTCGCGTAGCCGAGGTCGGTCGCGGCGATCACCAGCCGCAGCCGGTGCCCGGCCTCGACGGAGTGGTCGATCGCGGGGAGGGTGAGCCGCACGCGCGCGCCCTGCGCCGCGTTCTCCACCCGCACCGGGGCGACCAGCTGACGCGGCAGCACCTGCTGCCGGCCGTCGGGGCCCACGTCGTAGACCTTGCCGAACAGCACGGCCGAGCCGTCCGCGGCCGTCGACCTCACGTCGAGGGTGACGGTCGGGGTCCCGGTGATCCGTACGTCCTCGGCCAGCGGAACCGACTCGAACCGGGCGTTCTGCCCGGGGAAGTCCAGGGAGAGCCCCGCGCCGAACGCGGCGAGTTGGCCGCCGATCCCGGGCAACGAGGAGAGCGCGGGGGGCGCGCCACCCGCCGGGTTGGCGAAGGTCTGCTCGCGGCCCGTCAGAGCGAACTCGCGCGGGCCGGACGTGAGCCCCGGGTAGCGCTCGCCGCTCGCTCCGCGCAGCTGCACCTGCCCGTCGGTGGAGTCGATGCCGCCGGAACGCGAGACGCGGAAGACCGGACCGGGGTCCGCGCCCTTGTCGTCCTTGAGGTGGCGGTCGAACCAGGACGCCACCCGGGCTTCGACCCGGGCGGCTTCGCGCATGCCGCCGTCGTGCCCGCCGGCCGCCCAGTCGACGGAGACGGGGGCGCCGTTCGCTTCGATGGTGCGGGCCATGGCGTCCGCCTGGCCGAGCGGGAAGAGGGAGTCGTCCTGCCCCTGCACGATCAGGGTCGGCACCTTGATCGAGGCGCCCACCGCCGAGGGGCTGCGCCGCTCCAGCAGGGCGCGGGCCTCGGCGTCGGGCTTGCCGGCCACCGCGACGCGCTCGTACATGGCGCACAGCTCGGGCTGGAACCGCCCGCAGCCGGGCGCCGGCTCGGCGGCCGGGGCCTGCGGACCCGCGGCGTCCGGCCGGGCCGCTTCCGATTCCGGCGGGACGGAGGGCCGCATGCCGCCGGCGGAGCCGGTCGTGAAGAAGACGCCCGCCCACAGCTTCTTGAAGACCCCGTCGGGGAAGAGGGCGTCGGCGAGGTTCCAGTAGGTGATCTGCGGCGCGATCGCGTCGACCCGGCGGTCGTGTCCGGCGGCGAGCAGGGCGACCGCGCCGCCGTAGGAGGCGCCGGACACACCGACGCGCGGGTCGCCGTCCGCGTCGAGCCGTACCTCGGGCCGGGTCGCGAGCCAGTCGACGAGCCGGGAGACGTCCTTGACCTCGTGCTCGGGATCGTTCAGCCCGATCCGGCCGCCGGACCGGCCGAAGCCGCGCGCCGACCAGGTCAGGACCGCGTAGCCGTCGCCGGCCAGCCGTTCGGCCTGGGCGCGGACGTCGTCCTTGCTGCCGCCGAAGCCGTGGCCGAGGAGCACGGCGGGGCGCTTCTCCGTGCCGCCGCTGCGGCCGTCCGCGGTGAAGTACGAGGTGTCGATGCCCGTACCGGCGCCGTCGGGGCCGGGCATGGTCACCACCTGGTCCTGGCGGCGTACAACCGGTGCGTCGGCGGCGACGGCGGCGGCCGTCCACGTACCGCCTCCCGCGACGACGGCGAGCGCGGCGGCGCCGGCGAGCAGGCGGTCTCGGCGGCGCCGGGGCAGTCGGAGCTTCATACGGAAACCCTAAACGCCCGCTGCCCCGTGCCCGAGCGCCCGCAGGGGGATGTCCCGACCTTCGTGAGGACTACCCGGACCACCCGGCATACCGCGCCTGCGGTACACCGGACGGGCACGAGACGCGCGGACAGCCGTATCCCGCTCCCGCGGGATACGGGAAGCGGAACGGGGTAGCGGCGCGCAGAGCGCGGAATGCGGGACGCGGCGTCGGACGGGAGGATGGGCACATGCTGCTGACGGGAGGATGGGCGCATGCTGCTGGCAGAGGTCGCGCGCGTGTCCCGTGAGGTCTCCGAGACCTCCGCCCGGTCCCGGAAGACGGCCCTGCTGGCGGAGCTGTTCGCCGCGGCGCCGCCCGAGGAGGCCGGGCTGGTGATCTCCTACCTCGCGGGGCGCCTGCCGCAGGGCCGCCCCGGTATCGGCTGGAGCGCCCTCGCCCAGGAGAGCGAACCGGCGCCGGAGCCCACCTTGACCGTCCGCGCCGTCGACGCGGCGGTGACCGAACTGGCCTCCGTGGCGGGCCCCGGCTCGCAGGCCGAGCGGCGCCGGATCGTCGGCGCCCTGCTGGGCGCGGCCACCGGCCCCGAGCAGGTGTTCCTGCGCAGTCTGCTGTCCGGCGAAGTGCGCCAGGGCGCGCTCGACGCGATCGCCCTGGACGGCGTGGCCGCCGCCGCCGCGGTGCCGGCGGCGGACCTGCGCCGGGCCGTGATGCTGGACGGTTCGCTGCCCCGGGTGGCGTCGGCGGTCCTGGCCTCCGGGGCGGAGGCGCTGGGCGCCTTCACCCTCCGCGTGGGGCAGCCCGTACACCCCATGCTGGCCAACACCGCGAAATCCGTGGGCGAGGCCCTGGCGGCGCTCGGGCCCTGCGTCGTGGAGGAGAAGCTCGACGGGATCCGCGTCCAGGTCCACCGCGACGGCGACGACGTACGCGTGTACACCCGCTCCCTGGACGAGATCACCGACCGGCTGCCGGAGGTGGCCGAGCTGGCCCGCTCCCTGCCCGGGGAGCGCTTCATCCTGGACGGCGAGGTCATCGGAACGACGGCGGACGGCCGCCCGGTCCCCTTCCAGGAGGTCGCGAGCCGGGTCGGCTCCCGGACCGACGTCGAGGCCGCCCGACGGGTGCTGCCGGTGGCCCCCTACTTCTTCGACGTCCTCGCGGTGGGGGAGGACGTGCTGCTCGACCTGCCCGTCCACGAGAGGTACGCGGCCCTCGCCGCGCTCGTGCCGCAGAGCGCCCGGGTCCGCCGGCTGGTCGTCGAGGACCCGGGGGCGCAGGCGGTCGAGGCCGAGGAGTTCTGGGCGCAGACGCTGCGCCGGGGCCACGAGGGCGTGATGGTCAAGTCCCTCGACTCGCTCTACGCGGCGGGGCGGCGCGGCAGGCACTGGCTCAAGGTGAAACCGGTGCACACCCTTGACCTGGTGGTGCTGGCCGCCGAGTGGGGTCACGGACGGCGGACCGGCCTCCTGTCGAATCTGCACCTGGGCGCGCGGGCCGCCGACGGGGGCCACGCGATGCTCGGCAAGACCTTCAAGGGGCTCACCGACGAGATGCTGCGCTGGCAGACCGGGGCCCTCCGGGCGCTGGCCACCTCGGACGACGGGTTCACCGTACGGGTGCGCCCCGAACTGGTCGTGGAGATCGCCTACGACGGGCTCCAGCGCTCCACGCGCTACCCGGCCGGGGTCGCCCTGCGCTTCGCCCGGGTCCTGAGGCACCGCCCGGACAAGAGCGCCGAGGAGGCCGATACGGTGGAGACCGTGCTCGGCCAGGCGGAACGGGGAGGGGAAACCGGGGACGCGTCGGGCTGATTTGCCTCAGAGGCAAGGGCAATTGCCAGGCAGGCAAGGATCTGGCTCAATCGGAGCATGAACCCCGGCCCCGCGCCAGACGCCGATACCGTCACCGATGCCGCCGACAGCGGCATCGCCGAGCTTCCCACGGTGGCTCCGCAACTGCGCGACCTGCGCCGTCGCGCCGGACTGACCCTGGAGGCGGCCGCCGCGCGGGCCAGGCTCTCACCCGCCCACCTGTCCCGTCTGGAGACCGGCCGGCGCCAGCCCTCGCTGCCGCTCCTGCTCGGGCTCGCCCGCACCTACGGTACGACGGTCTCCGAGCTGCTCGGGGAGACCCCCGCCGCCGCCGACCCCGTCGTACGGGCCGGCGGGCCGGGGGCCCTGGAGGCCGACGGGTGGACGTACTGGCGGGCGGGCGGCCCCGGGCGCGGCATGCAGGCGCTGCGCGTGCACGTCCCCCACGGCCGCAGCCAGGGCGAGCTGGTCCGCGTCCACCCCGGCGAGGAATGGCTTTACGTGCTCAAGGGGCGGCTGCGGTTGCACCTTGCGGAAGCCGAACACCTGCTGGAGCCGGGGGACAGCGCGCACTTCGACTCGCTGACCCCGCACCGGATCGGGTCCGCCGACCCGGGCGGGGCCGACCTGCTCTTCGTCCACACGCTGCTGCAGAGCAGTCTCGCCGGGCTCTGCCTCGGCGGCGCCAGCACGCCCCACCGATAGCCGAGGAGACGTACCCATGTCCCGGACCGAGCACCAGGCACAGCACGCACCGGCAGCAGAGGGCGAGAGGGGCGAGAGGGGCGAGACGGCCGACGCCGACGGGACGGGGAGGGCGGCCATCCGCGCCCGCATCGAATCCAAGTTCCCGCGCGGCCTGGTGATCCGGCTGATCGCCTACCTGTTCGTCGGTCACCTCTTCGCCTTCTTCGTCTATCTCCTCTTCGTCCTGGGCGCCGAGAACCAGTGACGGCGAAGCCCGGTCCCGGCCGCGATTCCGGGTCCCGCTTCTCTGGAAACCTGCAGGTCCTGTCGCTACCCTCCGCGCATGATTTCCACGGTTGTCTGGGGTACCGGCAACGTCGGCCGTTTGGCCATCCGTGCCGTCGAGGCCCATCCCGCGCTGCGGCTCTCCGCAGTCATCGTCCATGATCCCGCCAAGGTCGGCCGCGACGCCGGCGAACTCGGCGGGCTCGACCGCCCGTCGGGGGTGACGGCCACCGACGACGTCGAAGCCGTGCTCGCAGCCCGGCCCCGGGCGGTGGTCTACGCGGCCTCCGGGGACGTCCGGCCCGACGACGCGCTCGCCGACATCACCCGGGCGATCCGCTCCGGCGCGGTCGTCGTCAGCCCCGCGCTGTACCCGCTCTACGACCACCGCAACGCCCCGCCCGAGTTCCGTGACCCCGTGGCGGCGGCCGTCGCGGAGGGCGGCGGCTCCTTCTTCGCCTCCGGCGTCGACCCCGGCTGGGGCAACGACGTCCTCCCGCTGCTGCTCAGCGGGCTCGGCACGACCATCGACGCCATCCGCTGCCAGGAGATCTTCGACTACTCCACCTACGACCAGCCCGACTCCGTGCGGTACCTCGTCGGTATGGGCCAGCCCATGGACTACGAGCCGATGATGCTGCTGCCCTCCGTCCCGACCATGGTCTGGGGCGGGCAGATACGGATGATGGCCCGGGCCCTGGGGGTCGAACTGGACGAGATCCGCGAGACCTCGGACCGCAGAGCCCTGGACACCTCCGTGGTGACGCGCACGATGGGGGAGTTCGAGGCCGGGACCCAGGGCGCCGTCCGTTTCGAGGTACAGGGCATCGTCGAGGGCGAGCCCCGCATCGTCATCGAGCACGTCACCCGTATCCACGCCTCCTGCGCACCGGACTGGCCGTCGCCGCCCGACGGGGGCGACGGCGCCCACCGGGTGGTCATCGAGGGACGCCCGCGCATCGAGGTCACCATCGAGGCCACCGACGAGGGCGAGAACCGCTCCGCGGGCGGCAACGCCACCGCCGTAGGCCGCCTGGTGGGGGCCATCGACTGGCTCACCGAGGCGGAACCCGGACTCTACGACGCCCTCGACATCCCCTTGCGCCCCGCCATCGGCAGACTCGGAAGGAAACACGCATGAGGATCGACATACCTGAAGGGCAGCACCCCATCGAGTACGTGTGGGGTGACATGGTTCCCGGCATCGGCATGGCCGCGGCGAACTTCTCCCTGTCGGTGTACGCCCACACCACCCTGGGCCTGCGCGAGTTCGAGGCGGCCCGGCTGCGCGTCGCGCAGATCAACGGGTGCGTCTTCTGCCTCGACTGGCGCACCGAGCGGGAGGGGGAGAAGGTCGAGGAGGCGTTCTCCGACGCGGTCACCGAGTGGCGCACCACCGACGCGTTCGACGACCGCACCCGCCTGGCGGCGGAGTACGCCGAGCGCTACACCCTCGACCACCACGGTCTCGACGACGAGTTCTGGGACCGGATGAACGCGCACTACACCCAGTTGGAGATCGTCGAGCTGACGATGAGCATCGGGTCCTGGCTGGCTTTCGGTCGCCTCAACCACGTGCTCGGCCTGGACGGTGTCTGCGTCCTGCCCGGCCGCTGACACGGGTGCGGGGCCGGTCGGTGGATCCCGTCCGGCCCCGGTTCCGTCCGCACGGGCGGGGTCAGAGGTCCGTGGCGATGATCTTCTCGATGTTCCGTTCGGCGAGTGCCGTGATGGTGACGAACGGGTTGACGCTCACGTTGCCGGGGATGAGCGCGCCGTCGATCACGTACAGGCCGGAGTACCCGTGGAGCCGGCCGTAGTTGTCGGTGGCCTTGTCCAGGACCGCGCCGCCGAGGGGGTGGTAGGTGAGGTGGTCGCCCCAGATCTTGCTGGTGCCGAAGAGGTCGGTGCGGTAGATCGTCCCCTCCCTCTTGTTGATCTTGTCGAAGATGCTCTTGGCCATGTCGATGGACGGCTGCTTCCACGCCGTCTGCCAGTCGAGGTCGACCTTGCCGGCCGCCGCGTTCCAGGTGAACCGGGCCCGGTGCGGGTTCTTGGTGATGGACAGGTAGAACGAGGCGTACGTCTCGATCCCGGTCGGCAGCGGCGCCACCTCGGCGAAGGCCCCGCCCGCGTCCCAGTTGTCGATGCCACCGCAGGGGATGGCGGACTGGACCTTGCCGGTCGGGTCCCACATGTGGTTGGCGCGGCCGCACATGACGTTGCCGTTCTCGCCCCACTCCTTGCCGATCGCGTCGTTCAGCAGGGGCAGGACGCCGGTGGCCTTCAGCTTGACGAGCAGCTTGCTCGTGCCGACGCTGCCGGCGGCGAAGAACACCCGGTCGCTCGTGACGGTCTTGGTCGCCGTGACGTCGCCGTTGGTCGCGAGCTGCTCGATGGTGACCGCGTAGCCGCCGCCGGAGGCGGGAGCCACCGAAGTGACCTTGTGCAGGGGCGAGATGGTGACCTTGCCGGTGGCCTTGGCGGCCGCGATGTAGGTCTGCTGGAGCGACTTCTTCCCGTAGTTGTTGCCGTAGAGGATCTCCCCGTCCACCGCCGACTTCGGTGCGGTGCCGGCGGCCTCCTTCTTCATGTAGTCCCAGTCGTACACGTCGGGGACGAAGACGAAGGGGAAGCCCGAGCGCTGGGCGTGCTTGCGGCCGACGCGGGCGTACTGGTAGCAGTCGACGCTGTCGAACCAGGCCGGGTCGATGAGGCCGACGCCGAGGCCGGCGTTGGCGCGCGGGTAGTAGGTGTCGTACATCTCGTCGGCGTTCACGGAGGGCAGGACGGCGCTGAAGTTCTGCCGCTTGGGCGTGACGGCCATACCGCCGTTGACCAGCGAGCCGCCGCCGACGCCGCGACCCTGGTAGACGGTGATCCCGCCCATCTCCTCGGCGTCCAGGATGCCGGTGTACTTCGGCACGTCCTTGTCGATCGGGAACCCGAGGAAGTTGCTGAGCGGCGCTTTCGTCCTGGTCCGCAGCC
Source organism: Streptomyces sp. NPDC055254 (assembly GCF_053606025.1). Taxonomy (NCBI): domain Bacteria; kingdom Bacillati; phylum Actinomycetota; class Actinomycetes; order Kitasatosporales; family Streptomycetaceae; genus Streptomyces; species Streptomyces sp. NPDC055254. Next base: position 63,056 of record NZ_JBSGQV010000020.1, read on the forward strand.
AGTAGGAGCGGTAGTCCGGCCTGGTGGTGTGGGCGAAGATCTTGCCGTCGGTGCCCGGGGCGTCCCAGGCCATCCCCATCTCGATCATGTGTACGTCGACACCGGCCCGGGCCAGGCGCAGGGCGGCCACGGAGCCGCCGTACCCGGTGCCGATCACCAGGACCGGCACGCGGGCGCCGTTGTCGATCGAGGCAGTGGTGGCGACAGCACGGGCCGCGTATGCCGGGGAGGCCTGGGCGGAGAGGGCCACGGCCCCCAGAATGGAACCTGTTCCAGCGATGAATCCACGTCGTGAGAATCCATGGGAACCGGTTTTGGGCACGCCGTTGTCACTCATGTGACGTTCCTCACTCTTGGCTGAATGAGAACGAGTTCTACTGCGACGTGCGTGTGAAGTCACTAGATACCTCTTGGTAACTTCTTCACTTCAAGCCGATCGGATAACGCATTCCGGCCGCCGTGACGCCGCGCGGGCCCACCACGCGCGCGGGTCGAGGCCCCCGGTGGCCCTCAGCGCTTCACCGCTCCCGGAGGTTCGAGCGGCGGAGCGCCGACCGCGCACTGCGTCCGGCACTGGGGTTGGGGCGCACCGGCCGCGGGGGTCCGTACGCCGGCCCAGGCCACGGCGGCGCCCAGCACCAGCGCCCCCGCGCACCAGGGCATGGCCCGCCGGAACGAGGCGTCGAACAGGTCGGCGGAGAGGTACGCGTCCGGGGCCATCCCGGACAGCAGCGGCAGCGCCGCCACCGCGAGCAGCCCGGCCGCCCGAGCCGCGGCGTTGTTGATGCCGCTGGCCAGACCCGCCCGGCCGGGGTCCACCGAGGCCAGGACGGTCGCCGTCAGCGGGGCCACCAGAGTCACCATGCCCATGCCCATCACCACGAGCGCGGGCAGCACGTCCCGGGCGTACGAGGCCTGCGGCCCCACCCGGAGCATCAGCATCGTCCCGGCCGCGCACAGCAACGGCCCCACCGTGAGCGGAATGCGCGGGCCGATCCGCTCGCCGATCTCCCCCGACCGGGCCGACAGCAGCAGCATCAGGGCGGTCGTGGGCATCAGGGCGGCCCCCGCGGCCAGCGCGGAGTACCCGGCCACCACCTGGAGCTGGAGCACCACGAGGAAGAAGAAGCCCCCGAAGGCGGCGTACACGCACAAGGTGACCAGATTGACCGCGGTGAACTGCCGGGACGCGAAGATCGAGGGCGGCACCATCGGGTCCGCCCGCTTGTGCTCGACGTACACGAACGCCGCCGCCAGCGCCACCCCGCCCACCGCCGCCACGACCACCGTCACCGAACCGGTCCGGGCCTCGATCAGCGCGTACGTCATCAGCGCCAGCGCGCCCGCGCCCAGCACCGCCCCGGCGACGTCGAACCGCCCGTGCGCCTTCGGATCCCGCGACTCCGGTACGTGCCTCAGGGCCACGGGGACGCACAGCGCGGCGAGCGGCACGTTCAGCAGGAACACCCAGCGCCAGCCCGGCCCGTCCACCAGCCAGCCCCCGAGGAAGGGCCCCGCGGCCGCCCCCACCCCGCCCAGGCCCGACCACAGACCCACCGCGCGGGCGCGGTCCTCCGGGTGGATCGACCCCTGGATCAGCGCGAGGGACCCGGGCGTCAGCAGGGCGCCGCCGACGCCCTGCAGGGCCCGCGCGGCGATCAGTACGCCCGCGTTCGGTGCGATGCCGCACAGCAGCGAGCCCAGCGCGAACCACACCACGCCCAGCACGAAGATCCGGCGCCGCCCGAAGCGGTCGCCGAGCGCGCCGCCGACCAGGATCAGCCCGGCCAGGGTCAACAGATAGGCGTTGACCGTCCACTGGAGCACCGCCAGGTCGGCGTCGAGGTCCCGGCCGATACGGGGCAGCGCCACATTGACGACCGTCGAGTCCAACAGCACCATGCTCGACCCGAGGACCGTCGTGAACACGATCCACCGGCCCCGCGCGGTGCCGAGCCGGACGTCCGGACCGCCGTCTGCCGGCGGCGCCGGGCGGAGCCCCGGAGGGAGGCCGGGAGGCGGCACCGGCGCGGGGCCGGGCGTCGGCGGTACGCCGGGAGTGGACGAGGGCTCGCCCGGGGTGGCGGTCATGGTTTCAGGCTGGCCTCCGGAAGGCCCGGGGGCCACCCGGGGCCCGGCCGCCCCTTCCGCGAAGGCCGGTGGGGGTGACACGGCTCAATAGGCCCTCTTGTAATGAGCATGACCCCTGATTCAGCATGACCCGCGCACGTCACGCACGCCCTTTCCGCACAACCTGCACACGGCGTCCGAGGAGACAACACGTGGCTCAACGCAACAGACGACCCTTACGCGCGGCGCTCGCCGCCCTGACCTCGGTCCTGCTCCTTCCGGTCGGCGCGGGAGTCGCCGCCGCCGCACCGGAGCCCGGTCCCACTCCGAGCGCGGCCGAGCGCAAGATCGAACCCGAGCTCCGCGCCCAGCTCGACGGTGCGGCCAAGGCCGTCTTCTGGGTGTACCTCGACAGCGCCGCCGACCTGACGGCGGCGGCGGAGCAGCCGACCCGCGCCGCCAAGGCCGAAACCGTCCTGAGGACCAAGAAGGACCACGCGGCGCGCAGCCAGGCGGAGGTCGTCAAGGCGCTCAAGGGCGCCGACGCCGAGTACACCTCGTACTGGATCGTGAACGCGGTCCGGGTCGTGGGCGGCGACAAGCTCGCCGGCACCCTGGCGCAGCGGCCCGAGGTCTCCCGGATCACCGCCGACGACAAGGTCGATCTCCCGAAGCCGGCCGACGGCACGCGCGAGGCCGCCGCCGACGCCGTCGAATGGAACATCGACCGGATCAAGGCCCCGCAGGTGTGGGACCAGCTCGGTGTGCGCGGCGAGGGGATCGTCGTCGCCAACATCGACAGCGGTGTCGACTACACCCACCCGGCCGTGAACGGCAAGTACCGGGGCCGGAACGCGGACGGCACCTACAGCCACGCGTACAACTGGTTCGACCCGGCGGGCGTCTGCGCCTCGGCGGCCCCGTGCGACAACAACGACCACGGCACCCACACGATGGGCACCATGGTCGGCGACGACGGCGGCGCCAACAGGATCGGCGTGGCCCCGGGCGCCACCTGGATCGCCGCCAAGGGCTGCGAGAGCAACTCCTGCTCCGAGGCCTCCCTGCTCGCCTCCGGCCAGTGGATCGTCGCCCCGACCGACGCGAGCGGCCAGAACCCGCGCCCCGACCTGGCCCCGCACGTGGTCAACAACTCCTGGGGCGGATCGGGCGGCGACACCTGGTACCAGGAGGTCGTCAACACCTGGCGCGCCGCCGGCATCTTCCCGGCCTTCTCCAACGGGAACGCCGGCCCCGGCTGCACCACCAGCGGCTCACCCGGCGACTACGCGAACTCCTACAGTTCCGGCGCCTTCGACATCAACAACACGATCGCCCCGTTCTCCTCGCGGGGCGCGGGTCCCGGCGGCATCATCAAGCCGAACATCGCGGCCCCCGGCGTGAACGTGCGCTCCTCCGTCCCCGGCGGCGGCTACGACGCCTTCTCGGGCACCTCGATGGCCTCCCCGCACACCGCCGCCACCGTGGCGCTGCTCTGGTCCGCCGCGCCGTCCCTCGAAGGCGACGTCGCGCAGACCGAGTCACTGCTCGACGGCACGGCGCAGGACACCGAGAGCAGCCAGTGCGGCGGCACGCCCGCCGACAACAACGTCTTCGGTGAGGGCAAGCTCGACGCCCTCGCCGCCGTGAACGCCGCCCCGCGCGGTGCGATCGGCGCACTCGGCGGCACCGTCCGCTCCGGCGGCGAGCCGCTCGCGGGCGTGAAGGTCACCGCCGACGGTCCGATCGACCGCACGACGACCACCGCCGCCGACGGCACCTACAGCTTCGCCGCCCTCTCGGTGGGCGAGTACGCGCTGACCGCGGCGAAGTTCGGCTACGGCCAACAGAGCGGGACGGCGACGGTCACCGAGAACGGCACCGCCACCGGTGACTTCACGCTCACCCAGGCCCCCTCCGGCAAGCTCACCGGCACGGTGTCCTCCGCCGCCGGACCCGCCCCCGGCGCCTCCGTCACCATCGCGGACACCCCGCTGAGCGCGACCACCGACGCGCAGGGCCGCTTCGAGGTCACCCTTCCGCACGGCACGTACGACGTGAACGCGACCCACTCCAGCCGGTGCCTCACCGGCGGCACGGCGAAGGTCACCGTCGCGGGGGACACCGGCGTCGCCGTCAACCTGCCCGAGCGCACCGACGGCTACGGCTACGCCTGCGCCGCCGCGAACGACCGCCCGTACGCGCCCGGCAGCAGCCGGCTCGCGCTGACCGGTGACAACACCACCGAGCGCGTCGACCTCCCCTTCCCGCTCCCGCTGTACGGAAAGACGTACGGCCAGGCGTGGATCGGGACGAACGGGACGGTGAGCTTCGGCGGCAACAACACCGGTGACATCAACGGGAACATCCCGAGCACGGCCACGCCCAACGCGGCCCTGTACCCCTTCTGGGACGATCTGGTCGTGGGCGCCCCCGGCACCGGCTCCGGTGTCTTCACCGCCGTCACCGGCACCGCCCCGCACCGCAGTTACGTGATCGAGTGGCGTGCGGTCTCCCACTGGTCGGCGCAGGCGGACACGTTCTCCTTCTCGGCCGCCATCGGCGAGGACGGAACCGTCTCCTACTCCTACCAGGGCACCGGCGGCACCGGGATCAAGGGCGGCTCCACGGCAACGGTCGGCGTGGAGAACGCGACCGGCACCGACGCGTTCACGTACTCCTTCAACACCGCGGTCATCTCGGACGGCCTCTCCATCGCCTTCCGGACCACCAGGAGTGGCGTGGTGGCGGGCCGGGTGCTCGACGCCAACGACGGCAACGGCGTCGCCGGAGCCACGGTCACCGTGGGCACGGGCGACACGGCCGTGTCCGCGACCACGGCCGCGGACGGCGGCTACGTCGTGCAGAGCCCGTCCGGCGCCCGGACGGTCTCCCTCGCCGCGGCCCGGTACGAGCCCGTGCAGAGGACGGTGGAGGTCAAGGCGGCCGAGGTCACGGGGGTCACGCAGTCGCTGCGCACCGGCAGGGTGACGGCGTCCGCGGCGGCCGTGGAGGTCGTGCTGGGGCCGGGCCAGAAGCGGACCCGCACGCTCGACCTCACCAACCCGGGCCTCGGTACGGACTTCACGGTGGCCGAGGACGCCGCCTGGCTCACGGCCGCTCCGGGCGCCGGGAACCTCCCGACCGGCGGCAAGGCCGTGATCGGCCTGGACGTCGACACGGCAGGGCTGACCCCGGGGTCGGTCCTGACCGCGGACCTGAAGATCACCTCGGCCAGCGGCCGTACCCCGGTGCTGACGGTCCCGGTCAAGCTCGTCGTCCCGCGCTACCAGGTCGCCCTGGACGCCGGCTCCGCCTACGCGGGCACCGACGCGCTCGGTGACAGCTGGTCCCCGGACCGCAAGTACACCGCCGGCTCCTACGGCTACCAGGGGAACGCCTCGGTACAGGCCACCGGCCGCGCCATCGCCGGAACGGAGGACCAGCGGCTCTTCCGCAACGCCCGTGAGGGCATGTACGAGTACCGCTTCGACAACGTCCCGAACGGCACCTACACGGTGGAGCTCGGTTTCGCGGAGCTGTCCTCCACGCGGCCGAACAAGCGCGTCTTCGACGTCCTCGCCGAGGGCACGCAGGTGCTGCCCTCCCTGGACATCTCCCTGGAGGCGGGTACGTACACGGCCCTGACCCGTACGTACACGGTGACGGTCACGGACGGGGTCCTCAACGTCCGCTTCGTCACGCACAGCGGATTCGGCAAGCCGCTGCTGAACACGCTGCGGGTGACCGACCGCCCCGACAAGGGCTGACCGTTCGCTCCGGCGGGGCCACAAGCGACCCGGCGCCGCCGCGGGGCGGCATTCGGGTGGCGGGCGCCGCGACGTCGCCGCGACGCGCCGGGGCGGGCTGACCGGCTCGTTAGCGTGGACGACCATGACGCTCCTGAGCGGCCGGGCCGATGACCTCCGCACCCTCCTGGACCCCGCCGACCCCGGGGCGGTGTGGGCCGTCGGCGGACCCGAAGGGACCGACGGCGGATCAGCCGGCGGATCAGGCGGGGGGTCCGGCAGCGAGTCCGGGGCGGCGGATCGCGACCTCGACGTCGGCGGGCTCGCCGCCGTCCTCGCCGTGTGGCCGGTCATCGGCGCCCTCGTGGACGAGGGCTCGCTCCGCCTGCACACCCCCCTCGCCTCCTACGGCCCCGAGGCCGCCGACGGGCTCCCCGCCGCCACCACCGCCCACCACCTCCTCACGCACGCGGAGGGCCCCGCCGTCCTCGCGCTCACCCGTCTCGCCGAGCACCTCGGCCAGGCGCCCCTCGCGGAGCTCGCCGCCACCCGCGTCTGGGGGCCGCTCGGTATGGACCGCACCCGGTTCGCGGACGGCACCCTGTGCGCGCCCCTCGCCGACCTCACGCGCTTCCCGCGCCACCTCCTATCCCCGGTGGACGCGGATCCGCCCGGCATCACCCGTTCCTGGACCGCCGAGTCCCTGCGCATCCGTACCGGCGAGCTCACCCCCGCCCGCGGCCTCCTCTGGCACCCGGCCCCGCACGGAGTGTGGGGCCACCACGCCCGGGAGGGCGGTCCGGGCATGTGGCTCTCACCGCGGCGCGGCCGCTGGGCGGTGCTCGTCCCGGATCGCGGCCAGGACTCGCTCCGGACGGCCTTCCGCGAGGCGGCTTTCGCGCCGACGCCGCTGAGCTGAGCGGCCGCTGTGCACGATCCGGAATGCGCCCCAGGAGGTGCGACCGGATGCCGCGTACCCGCTGACGCGACCGCGAGGTACCCGGCCCGACCACCCGTGGGACGAGGTGGTGCCGGGCCTGGGGCCGGGCGGCCACTCGGGCTCACCCGTTCCGGTCTCGTCGCGGCCCGGTGCCTCGTGCACCGGGGGACGGAGCCGTAGCGCGCCGTCGACCTCGTACGGCGGCGACGGCGGTCGCGATCCCCGCTCGGGCGCTGAACAGCGACACCTTCACCTCCTCCCTCGCGCCGGGGCCGGACGCGGCCGCGCCGCTCGTCGACCTGGACCCCCGCCCGTAGCGCCCGTGGCGCTCGGAGCGCGCACCTCCGGTGGGCGACGTACGGTGATGCCGAAGTCACCGACCGTCGATTCCCGCGCGGAGGTACACGGATGCGCATGCTCCCAGGGGCCGCCCCCGACGGCGACGACCTCCTCGGCCTCCGGGTGACGCCGGCGCCGCGGCGCCCCCGGTACACCCGGTTGCGAAGCGCCCGCCCGGGGCCGCCTCCCGCCCGCCGGTGACCGTACGCCCGCCGCCCGCCTGCCCGCCGCTTGCCGTCCGCCGCCGCCGACCCCGAGCGCAGGCCCCCGCCGACGTACGACGCGTACGCCACGGCCCGACGGCCGCTCCCCGGACCCGCCGCGCCCCGACGCCCCCACGCCCTCGTACTCCCGGTGCCTTGTCGACCCCCCGCCCCCCGATCCCTGTCGAACCCGCGAGGAAAACATGCCCGACGCCGCGACCTCCGCGACTTCCTTCCCGGACACCGGTCTGCTGGACGCACTGTGCCGAGAACTGGCCGAGGCCGCGGACGCGGTCGGCGAAGCCGCCCGTGATGCCTCCGGTCTGGCCCTCGGCGTCCGCCTGCCCGCGGCCGCCCTCGCCCGGGGAGGCCGGCGCAGGCTCGGCTGGCGCACCTTGCTGCGGACCCTGACCGACCCGGCGGGCCTCGGCTGGGCCCCGCGCGGCCGGGGCGTGGCCCGGGCGGGCCGGCTCGCCGGCATCCTGACCGGCCGCGAGAACCTCGCGGTCAGCATGGCCGTCTGCGGTCTCCGGGCCAGGATCGGCGCGGCCGCCGCGCACCACCCCGAACTCCTCGACGATCCGGGCGCCGCAGCCGTGCTCAGGGCGGTGGGGGAGGACCGCCAGGCGGAAGCCGTCCGGCTGTTCCGGCGCATCGTGCGGGACCGCGGCGCCGAGCACGCCTTCCCGCTCCTGGCCCCGGCCTTCGCCGACGTCCTGGCCTGGCACGCGCTGACGGACGCGAACCCGTTCAACGACCACGCGGGATGGCAGGTCGCCACCGGCCGCGCCGTCACCGCCGAGCCGCTCCTGGGGCTGGGCGCCGCCGTGCTCGCCTTCTGCGACCGCGGGCCCGCTGCCGCCCCGCCCTCCGCTCCGCCGCGGCGGGCACCGCACCCGTCTTCCCGGGCCCTGCGGGCGCTTCCGCGGCCGCGTCCGCTCCCGCGCCGCCGCCCGGCCGCGGGCGACCTGCGCACGCACGCCGCCGCGCTGCGTTCACACGCCCGGCGGCTGCGCCGGGCCGTGGCCGGGTCCCCGCGGGGAGCGGCCGGCCGGAGCCCGCGGGCCACCGCACTCCACGCCGAGGTCACCGTCCTCGCCGAGCGCTGCGCGACGGCCGCGAACGGTTTCGCGCTGGCCGCCGTACAGCTCGACGGGGGGTCCGGGCGGCCGCACTGAGCAGCCGCCGAGGTGATCGGTCCGGTGCCCGGCCGCCGCCCGAGTCTCGACGCTGCCACTGGTCACGGTGACGATTCCTTCAGTTCTCGTGGTTCTCGTGGTCCTTGTGGACGGACAGGCGGCGCAGGGCGGCCAGCGCCCGCGCCGTGGTGTCTGCCGGGGATCCGGACACGTCGACGACGACGCCGGGCTCGTCGCGCTGGAGCGGCTCCAGCGTGGCGAACTGCGAGTCGAGCAGGGTGGTGGGCATGAAGTGGCCCGTGCGGGCTGCCATCCGCTCCTCGATCAGCGGGCGTTCGCCCGCGAGGTGGACGAAGACCGCTCGCGGCGCCGCGGCGCGCAGGCGGTCGCGGTAGGCGCGCTTGAGGGAGGAGGCGGCGACCACGCCGCCGCGCCGGCAGGCGCTGTCGCGGATCCATTGCCCGATGGCGTCGAGCCACGGCCGGCGGTCCTCGTCGTCCAACGGGGTGCCCGCCGACATCTTGGCGACGTTCGCCGGCGGATGGAACGCGTCGCCCTCGGCGTAGGGAAGGGAGAGTGCCTCCGCGAGCAGCCGGCCCACGGTCGTCTTGCCGGTGCCGGCCACTCCCATCACCACGATCACGCGGGGGGTGGTCCACTGCTGCGTGCTCAACGCCGCACCTCGCTCTTCTCGCTGTCCCCAGATTCCGGTTGACGGGCCGGCTCACGGGCCCGGAGCCGGCGCTCGGAATCGGCGACCCCAGGCTAGGTGCGGAATAATGGCGGCGCGCCGGCAGATGGAAGAACCGGCTCAGGCGAATCGGTCGAAACGGCCGGGGCCCCGACACATCCGGTGCTCCGGCAGGAGAATGGAGCACCCGATGGACGTGCAGCACTTCGAGCGGATCACCGCGTTCATCGAAGCGCGGCTCACCCCGCTGTTCGACGCCGGGACCGGCAGCGAGTACGGCTTCGGGATGGACGACACCTCCCGCGCCCTGCGCGCGTTGCGCAACTCCGTTCTGGAGGCCTCGGCCGTCAAGGGCCTCATCGAGACGCGGGAGTCGGCCGATCCCGCCGTGCGCCGGGTCATCGACCAGTCGGTGGAGCACCACTGGGACGTGCTGCGCGGCATCGCCCGCCAGTGGGAGGACCACGCGGACTTCCGGCGGGAGTTCAAGCGCCACGCGTGGGAGCTCGACGGGGTCGTCACCGCCGACGCGTCGTCCTGACTTCTCGCGAGACGGGGCAGCGCCCCGGCCCGACGCGTTCGCGCGCCGGGCCGGGGCGCTGTCGTCAGGACTCGAACGCACGGCGGCGCCGCACGCGTCCCAACCCCGTTCCCTGCCGGGTGTATTGACAGGAACGTTTCAAGAGTTTTACGTTCCAGGCACTTGAGAGCGCTCTCAATCACGCTCTCTCCGCCGCCATCCCCACGAGGTGCGCACATGTCAGCCCCCCGCACAGACCGACCGCCCTCCCGATTGCGGTCCCTCGCCGCGATGTCCGGGAGCACCGCCCTGGCCACCCTGCTCGCCGCTCTCTGCCTCACCGGCACCGGCACCGGCGCCTCCGCGGCACCCGCGGCCACCGTCCCCGTCGGCGCCGGCAGCTACTCGGACACCCGGCCCGCCGGAACCTCCGGCCCCACCACCAACACCGGTGCGCCGGTCACCCCCAAGGTGACCCCCGCCGCCCAGGGCAAGCCGGTCCCCACCAACGACTGGTGGTCCTCCCTGGCCTTCCAGCGCTACGGCGACAACCCGTACTCCACCCCCATGTACGGGCACCCTCTGACCTACCAGGCCACCGCGGCGGGCCTCGACATCGGATACCCCACGACCCCCGCGATCGTCGGCGAGGGCCGTCAGTACGAGTACGCCCATCGGCGCGACCTGACCCTCGGCCTCACCGGACTCAACTCCCCCGACACCAAGGCCGACGCCTGGTCGGACTGGACCGTCACGCCCTACTGGTCCGACGGCGCGCGCACCCTGCGCACCACCATCGGCCACGGCATGCCCTTCGTCTACGCCAAGGGCACGGGCGGCAGCGCGCGCATCACGACCGCCACCGCCCCCCAGGTCTTCGCCGACCAGGGCAACGTCGTGGGCATCACCGTCGCCGGACACCACTACGCGCTGTTCGCCCCCACCGGCAGCGACTGGACGGTCTCCGGCTCCACCCTCACCGCCGACCTGGGGGCCAAGGACTACTTCTCACTGGCGGTGCTGCCCTCGACCAGCGCCCTCGCCACCTTCCAGAAGTACGCGTACAGCTTCGTCACCGGCTCCCGCGTCTCCTGGAGCTCCGCGTCCGGCACCGTGCGCGCCACGTACAGCCTCACCACCCAGCCCCAGGAGGGCACGGAGACCGGTACCCTCCAGGCCCTCTACCGGCACCAGTGGCTGCACACGGCCGATCCGCTGACCTCCCACACCTACGTCTCCCCGCGCGGCACCATGAAGGTCCGCGAGTCCGCCACCTTCACCACGAGCCAGAAGGCGTCCGGAGTCCTGCCCGCCCTGCCGAAGGCGGCGGGCACCGACGCCGCCCGGCTGCGCAGCCACCTGAACGAGGCGGCGAACGCCGCCGACCCGTTCTCGGGAGCCACGGACACCTACTGGACCGGCAAGGCACTGGGCCGCCTCGCCCAACTGGTCCCGCTCGCCGAGCAGATCGGTGAGACCGCCACCCGTGACAAGTTGCTCAACCTGATGAAGGGCCGTCTCCAGGAGTGGTTCACGGCGGGCGGCCCGAGCGAGTTCTCCTACGACTCCAACTGGCGCACCCTGACCGGCTATCCCGCCTCCTACGGCAGCGACACCGAGCTCAACGACCACCACTTCCACTACTCGTACTACGTCTACGCAGCCGCGATCGTCGCCCAGTACGACCCGGCCTGGGCCGCGGACTCGGCCTGGGGCGGCATGGTGAAGACCCTCGTGCGGGACTCCGCCAACCCGAGCCGCACCGACACCGCCTTCCCGTTCCTGCGCGGCTTCGACGTGTACGCGGGGCACAGCTGGGCCTCCGGCCACCAGGGCTTCGCCGCCGGCAACAACCAGGAGTCCTCCTCCGAGTCCACCAACCTCAGCGCCGGCCTGGTCCTGTGGGGTTCGGCCACCGGTGACGCCTCGCTGCGCGACCTGGGCACCTTCCTGCTGACCACGGAGTCCGAGGCCATAGCCCAGTACTGGTTCGACGCCGACCAGCAGGTCTTCCCGTCGTCCTTCGGGCACGACACCGCGGGCATGGTCTGGGGCAGCGGGGTCGCCTACGCGACCTGGTGGACGGCCAACCCGGAGGAGATCCACGGCATCAATGTCCTCCCCGTGACCGGCGGTTCGATCCACCTCGGCGGCCGCAAGGAGGCGATCCGGCGCAACATCGCGGAGCTGGAGCGAGAGAACGGCGGACCCGCCGTCGAATGGCGCGACATCCTCTGGGAGTTCCAGTCGCTGGCCGATCCGGCGGCGGCCAAGGCCAAGTGGGACGCGGGCAGCGGCTCGTACACCCCCGAGCAGGGCGAGTCCCGGGCCCACACGTACCACTGGATCACCACGCTCGACACGCTCGGCGCACCCGACGCGACCGTGACCGGCGACCTGCCGACCTCGGCCGTCTTCAGCAAGGGCACCGTCCGCACCTACGCGGCCCACAACCACGGCTCGACCGCCCGCACCGTCACGTTCTCCGACGGCGCGAAGCTCACGGTCCCGGCCCGCTCCACCGCGACCGGCACCGGCACCGGCACCGATCCCACGGACCCGACCGACCCGGGCCCCTCCACGGGCAACACCTTCCAACTGCGTACCGGGGGGACCCTCACCACCGCCACCGGCGGGACGGCCGGCAGCGACACCATCGCTTCGGCGGGCGGCGCCAACCACGACGGCACCCCGCACCAGCCGCTGGTCTACGAGGCGAAGGGGGTCAACGGGACGTTTAAACCGGGCACCGCGAGCGCCTTCCGGCTGCAGCTCGACGCGGGCACCGCGGTCGGCCTCGGCCAGCAGGCCAGGATCAGCTACGACCTCACCGGTGACGGCACCTTCGACCGGACCGAGACCTACCACTACTTCGCCACCGACCCGGTGGCGGGCTGGGAGGAGTACAGCCAGGCCCGCGGGCTGCGGTCCGCGACGGGCGCCCTGGGCGACCTGCGCAACGGCACCGTACGACTGGAGGTGTGGCACGCCATCGGGAACGGCACGGCTCGGCTCCAGACCGGGACGGACCGCTCCGTCCTCGTGATCCCGTACGGATGACCGCGGGCACGGCGGGGGCCGGCGGGACCTGACACCGGACGCCCCGCACCGGATCCGGGGCCGAGCCCCGGATCCGGCTGTCCGGCGGTCGAGCTGTCCGGCTATCCGGTGGTCGCGGCCGCCGGGTCGCGCAGGACGCCTATCTTGTCGATGCGGTGCTCGGGATTGCCCTGGGCGTCACTCCAGAAGTTGCCCGCGGCGTGGTCCTCGGGAGTGGCGCAGGTCGAGATGGTGATCATGGCCCGGGTGGGCGCCGTCCCGGGCGCGCCGGGCACCGCGGCGCGCTGCTCGTCCAGCGAACGCTCCGAGCGGAAGGACGTGGAGCGGGTCGCGACGATCTCGTAGGTGTACGTCGTCCCGTCCACCGTGACCAGGACGGTGTCGCCCGGGTCCACGGCGGGCAGGTCGCGCAGCGGGCCGCCCGCCGACAGGCGGTGTGCGGTGACCAGGAAATTGCCGATCCGGCCCGGACCGACCCCGCCGGCCTCGCCGTACGGGCTCGCCGCATCTCCCCGGTCCTGGATGCGGGTGCCCGCGACATCGTCGGTGGTCCCCTCGTACGGCACGACGCGCAGGCCGCTCACACCCGCCGAGGGGATCGACAGCGTGGAGACCCGGGTGTGCCCCGAGCCGGCGGGGCGAGGCGGGGGCGCGGTGGCGGCCGGGGATGCCGGAACGCTCACGGGCGGAACCGACCGCGTCGGCGGCGGGTCCAAAGGCGGCGCGGGCGCCGCGGCCGACGTACGCGGTGGGGGAGCAGTGGCGGGCGCGCCCGCGGTGGCCTCGGGGGCGCACGCCGCCAGCAGGGCGGTCACGGCGCCGGCCAGTGCGGCGGACACGGCGCGGGGCGGGAGCGGCAGGGGCATGGCGGATTCCGTGGGGTCGGCCGGGTCCTGCGGCAGGGGAGGGACCCGGATCGCCCCGACAGAGTGGCATACGGAGCAAGGGCGACATAAGGGCCCCGGCTTGTGACCTGCGACCTGCGACTTGCGACCTGCGCTGCCCGGCGGCCGGGCCCCGGGTTGCTCCACGAGCCGTCCCCGTCACGCCTGCCCCCCGCCCGCGCCGGAGCCCGTGCAGCCGGGCTTTCCGATCGCCCACCCGCCGACACGGCGCGCCGACGGCGCGGGTTCGAGGACCGCCTTCCGGCCGCTACCGTCCCACGGGTTCCGTGCGACGGACGGTGACCGCGAGGGCGGTCCTCCCGGCCCTCAGCGCCGACCGCCGCGCAGCTTGGTGAGCATCCGGCGGGCCGCCGCCCGCTTCCCCGGGTCGGCCGCGGCACGGCGGGCCGAGGCGATGGTCCGCTGCCCCTGCGGGGTGCGGCTGAACGCCTTGATCTTCGCGAACAGTCCGGGCATGGCTCCTCCAGAGCGTCATCGTGCGCTGCGTCCCTGGGCGGATACCCCGCCGCCGCGTCTTGAACCGGCGCCACGGGGCCCTTCCACCGGGCCCGTTGCCCCGGTAGCCCCCGGAACCGGACTGTGAGCGAGCGCAGTCCCGGCCGAAGCCGAAGCCGAAGCCGAAGCCGAAGCCGAAGCCGCAGCCGCAGCCGAAGCCGCGGGCGCGGGCGACCGGAGCGCACCGATCCGCGGAGCGGCGGCGCACTGTTGTGCTCGGTCCCCTCCTACCGGCCGCGCCGACCGGGCGCCCGGGCGGCCCGGGCCCGCGTCCTCAACCGGCGGCGGCCTCCGGGTCCCCCGTCGTACGGGGAGCGGTCTGCTGGACCGCCCAGCCGTTGCCGTCCGGATCGGAGAAGTAGACGAAGGACCCCCAGGGCATGTCCTGGATCTCGGTCACCTCGATGCCCCGGCCCCGGAGGTCGGCGTAGGCCTCCTCGATGTCGCCCACCACGACCTGCATGTTGTCCAGCGACCCCGGGGTCATCCGGGTCAGGCCCTTGCCCACGGCGATCGAGCAGGCGGATCCCGGCGGAGTCAGCTGGACGAAGCGGATGTCCTCGCTGACGGTGATGTCGTGGTCGGCGTTGAAGCCGATCTTCTCGTAGAAGGCCTTGGCCCGGTCGACATCGGTGACGGGGACGGCGACCAGTTCCAGTTTGATGTCCATCAGGTGCTCCAGATTCGGCTGCGGCCCCGGATCGGGGCCTGACGGCCATCATGCTCGCGGGGCCGGTCCCGCACCGCCCGACACCACGCCCGCCGTGTCGGCCGTGGCCGTGTCCGCGGGGACCGCGTCCGCGTCTTCGGGCTCCGGCGCGACGTCGGCCGCGGCGAACTGGGTGAGGTACAGCTCCTCGTACCGACCGCCGAGCGCAAGCAACTCGGTGTGCGTGCCGCGCTCCACGATCCTGCCGTCCTCGACGACCAGGATCAGGTCCGCCGCCTGTACGGTCGACAGCCGGTGCGCGATCACCACCGCCGTCCGCCCGGCCAGCGCCTCGCCCAACGCCTCCCGCACCGCCGCCTCCGAGGTGGAGTCGAGGTGGGCGGTGGCCTCGTCCAGGATCACCACCCGCTGCCGGGCCAGCAGCAGCCGCGCGATGGTCAAGCGCTGCCGCTCCCCGCCCGAGAGCCGGTAGCCGCGCTCCCCGACGACCGTGTCCAGGCCGTCCGGCAGCGAGGCGACCAGCCCGTCGAGCCGGGACCGGCGCAGGGCCTCCCAGATCTCGGACTCCGCGGCGCCGGGGCGGGCCAGCAGCAGGTTCGCGCGTACCGACTCGTGGAAGAGGTGCCCGTCCTGGGTGACCATGCCGACGGTGTCGCGGATCGAATCGTGGGTGAGGTCCCGTACGTCGACGCCGCCCACCCGGACCGTGCCCGCGTCCGCGTCGTAGAGCCGGGGCAGGAGTTGGGCGATGGTGGACTTGCCGGCGCCGGAGGACCCCACCAGGGCGATCATCCGGCCGGGCTCCGCCCGGAAGGACACGTCGTGCAGTACCTTCGCCCCGCCCCGGGCGTCGAGGGCCGCGACTTCCTCAAGGGAGGCGAGCGAGACCTTGTCGGCGGAGGGGTAGCCGAACGAGACCCCCTCGAACTCCACGGCCACCGGCCCGTCCGGCACCGCGCGGGCGTCCGGCTTCTGGACGATGAGCGGCTCCAGGTCGAGGATCTCGAAGACCCGCTCGAAGCTCACCAGCGCGCTCATCACCTCGACGCGGGCGCCGGCGAGCGCGGTCAACGGGGCGTACAGCCTGGTGAGGAGCAGGGCCAGCGCGACGACCGACCCCGCGTCCAGGGTCCCGCGCAGGGCGTAGTACCCGCCGAGCCCGTACACGAGCGCGAGGGCCAGCGCCGAGACCAGGGTGAGGGCGGTGATGAAGGCGGACTGGGCCATGGCCGTGCGGATGCCGATGTCCCGTACCCGTGCGGCGCGGGCCGCGAACTCCGCCGACTCGTCCGCGGGCCGGCCGAAGAGCTTGACCAGCGTGGCGCCCGGGGCGGAGAACCGCTCGGTCATCCGGGTGCCCATCGAGGCGTTGAGTTCCGAGGCCTCGCGCTGCATGGCCGCCATCCGCACGCCCATCCGGCGGGCCGGCAGCACGAAGACCGGCAGCAGTACCAGCGCCAGCAGTGTGATCTGCCAGGAGATGCTCAGCATCACGGCGAGGGTCAGGAGCAGCGTCACCGTGTTGGCGACCACCCCGGACAGGGTGTTGCTGAAAGCCCGCTGGGCGCCGATCACATCGTTGTTCAGGCGGCTGACCAGGGCCCCGGTCCGGGTCCGGGTGAAGAAGGCGACCGGCATCCGCTGCACGTGGTCGAAGACGGCCGTCCGCAGGTCGAGGATCAGTCCCTCGCCGAGGGTGGCGGACAGTCGGCGGGTCAGCAGCCCCAGCGCCGCCTCGACGACCGCGATCAGCGCGATGAGGAGGGCGAGCCGGGTGACCGTGCCGCTCTCCCGGCCGTTCACGATCGCGTCGACCACCTGGCTGGCGAGTACCGGAGTGGCCACCGCGAGCAGCGCGGTCACCACGCTGAGCAGGAGGAAGAGGGTGAGCCCGCGGCGGTGCGGGCGGGCGAAGGCGGCGACCCGCCGCAGGCTCGCCCGGGAGAACGGGCGCCGGTCCTGCTGGGCGTTGATCGCGCTGTGCAGCGAGTGCCAGGCGGTGACTTCCATGTCCATGGCAGGAACGCTAGGACCTCGACCAAGGTCGAGGTCAAGGCGCCTGGCCGATGCCGCGCCGATGTCGGGCCCCGTCGTTCGCACCGGGCTCGAACGCCGCCAACTCCTTTGCGGGGGAGGCGTTTTCGTATCCTCCCGTCCGCGTCGGCGTCCGGTGGCATCATCGGTCCATGACGCAGGGATCCGAGTCCACTCCTTCAGACCGGCCGCCCATCACCACCACCACCGACACCGTGCCGCGCCGCTTCGAGCGATGGGCGCGGGACACCCCGGACGCCCGCGCGGTCATCGCCGGCCCGGACAGCCTCACCTACGGGCAACTCGACCTACGCTCCAACCAGTTGGCGCACCACCTGCTTGCCGCGGGCCTGCCGGCCGGTGCGGTGGTCGCCGTCGGGACGGACCGCCGGCCCGAACTCCTCGTCGCCCTGCTCGCCGTCCTCAAGGCCGGCGGGGCCTACACCGTCCTCGACGTCGAGCAACCGCGTACCGGGCAGCGCCAGCTCGCCGCCGTCGAGCCCTTCGCCCTGCTCACGCACGCCGCGCACCAGGCCCGCCTCGACCACGGCCGGGGCCTGCGGGTGGTCCGCCTCGGCGCCGAGGCCGCCGCCATCGCGGAGCGCCCCACCGGCCCGCCCGCCCGCAGCACCGGGGGCGGGCTGACCGCGGCGTACCTGTTCACCGGGGGAGCGGCACCGCGCGCCGTGGCCGTCGGCCACACCCGGCTGCTCGCCGCCCTCGACCGCTGGACTGAGGTCGTCCGGCCGCTGCCGGCGGACCGCCACCTGATCACCGCCGGCTCCGCCGTCACCGCCTTCGCGGCGGGCTGGACGCGCCCCCTGTGCACGGGCGGCGCCCTCGTCGTGCCGCGGAACGGGGCGTGGAAGCCCGACGAGATCCGGCACGCGGTCGAGTCCGAGCAGGTCACCGTCCTGCACACCGACCCGGCCGGAGCGTCCCGGCAGTTCCTGTGGGCGCCGGGTACCGGCGTCGCGGCGGCACGCGCCGCGACGACCGCCGTCCCCGGCGCCCGGACCGAGGACGGTGCGGGGCTGCGCGCACTGCGCCTGGTCACCGTCACCGGCGACCGGCTCTACGTGGACGAACAGGCCGCCCTGCAACGCCGGCTGCGGACCGGGGTACGGCTGCTCAACGTCTACGGGCCCACGGAGACCGCCGGAACCGGCACCTGGTTCGAACTGCCCCAGCTGCCAGGCCCGGTCGACGACCCCGCACGCGTCTGCCTCATCGGCACTCCCTTCCCGGGCTGCCGCGCGGAGCTGCGTGACGGGCAGCTGTACCTCACCCCGCCCGAAGGCGGTGACGCCGTCCCCACCGGGGACCTCGCCCGGCTCCGTGACGACGGGCTGCTGGAGTTCGGCGGCCGGCTCCGCGACCGGATCACCCTCGACGGCCGCTCGCTGGACCCGCACCAGGTGGAGTCCGTGATCCGGGCCCACGAGGGCGTCGGATCCGTGCTGGTGGCCGCGGTGGCCGGATTCGGGGGCGCGCGCCGCCTCGTCGCCTACGTCGCCCCGCCGATGGAGGACCCCGCCCGGCCGCCGGGAGCAGGCCTGCCCGACACCGACGGGCTGCGCGAGCACCTCGCCGGCCGGCTGCCCGCCGAGGACCGGCCGCGAGCCGTGGTGCGGCTGCGGACCCTGCCCCGCAACGAGGCGGGCCAGGAGGACCGCGACGCCCTGCCGCAACCGGCGCGGGCACCCGCCCACACCCCGCCGCGGCACACCGGCAAGTACGCGAGCGCGTCCACCGGCGAGGGCTCGGCCTCCTGCGCGATCGGCTGCGGGGTGCTCTGGCTGGGTTTCGCCGCCCGGATCCTGACCGACGTCATCTGGCCGGGCGCGACCGACGTGACGGGGGTGCCGCAGCCCTGGGCGTTCCTCTTCCAGGTCCTCTACGTCTTCGAGTGCGTCGCCTTCGGTCTCGGCGTGGCCTTCCTCGTCGGCGGACGGCCCCGGATGCGGGCCCTCGGCCACGGCCGGAAGCTCACCGCCGCCGCCCACCTGGCGATCGTCTACCTGCTGGCGGCCTGGTGGCCCCAGGACAACTTCTACCGGCTGGCCGCCAAACAGGACTGGCCGCACCAGGCCGCCCTGGTCTACGTCTTCAACGTCCCGCTGATGATCGCGGCGGCGGTCGTGGCCTACTTCGCGACCCGCAGGCGCGCCCACCTCTTCGATTTCGAGGACTGAGCGGGGTCGCGGTGAAGGCCGGAGCGGGGGCCCGGGTCGGGGCCGCGGCCGGGGACGGGCTCGAACTCCGGCCCGAACCCGGCGCCGACCGCCAGAGCCCGCGCCCGGACCAGCGCCTCGGCCGCGTCCAGGACCTCAGGGGCCCGCGCCGCCACCAGCACGCCGAGCCAGGGCGCCGGATCGAAGGCACCGGTCGGGATCGTGGGGACGAACACCGCCCCGAGCTCCGCGCACTCCCCGGCCAGGGCCGTACACAGCTCGTCCAGCTGCGCCTCGGGAAGCCGCGCGCCCAGCTCCACCCGGTCGGCGATCCGTACGAGGTGTCCCGCGCCCCGCAGCACGTCCAGCCGGGCCGCGACCATGAAGGCGATCGAGGGACCGGTCAGCCGCAGGTTCGTCTCGGTGGGCGCGAGCCGCCCCGCACCGTCGGCGACGAAGTCCACGTCGAACCAGCCCCGGTAGCCGGCGGCCGCCAGCTCCCGGCCCACCGCCCCGCCGAAGGACAGCAGCGGCTGCTCCGCCCAGGCGGGCACCACGCCGGGGCCCACCGTGGCGCCCCGGTAACCGGCGCCCTCCACGTCCATCACCGCGCCGCCGACCTCGTGCACCCGGCCGCCGGCGTCCACGAAGCCGTCGTACGTCAGGTCGCGCGGGCCGTCCCCGTCCTGCGCCGCGGGACCGCCGACGTACTCCTCCACCAGCAGCGGGCCGCGCGGCAGGCCGCGCAGCGCGGCGCGTGCTCCGCCGGCGGCCCGGACCCGGCCCGGGGTGAGCACGGTGGTGCCCGAACCCCCCACCCCGTGCTCCGATTTCAAAACGGTGCTCCCGCCGGCCGCCGCCCGTGACGCGACCCGCCGGACGGCCGCCCGCCGGGTGTTCACCCGCCACTGCGCGGGGAGCGTGATCAGGGGGTGCCCGCCGCCCGCCAGGATGCGGGCGAACAGCCCGTGCGCCGCCGACTTCGACTCGTACCGCAGGTCCCGGGCCCGCCACGGCCGGCCCGCCAGCGCCGCGAACGGCTCGGTCGGCCCCCACGGTACGAGGGGCAGCCCGGCCCCCGTGAGCAGCGCCGCCAGCGGCGGCCGGGCCCGTACCGCGGCCGACAGGCCGCAACCCCGCTCCACGAGCCCGTCGTACACCTCGACCCCCTCCCAGCCCAGCTGGCGGCAGACCAGCCCGGTCCAGCCCCGGGGCACCGTGCGCGGCAGCACCAGCGCCGCCGGACAGGGGCTGTAGAAGGCGGCCAGGCAGGCGTAGTGGTGCGCGGCCCCCTGCTCCCGGTCGAGGGAGGCGTCGGCGAACTGCGCGTTGAACTCGGCGACGTTGCCCACATGGACGGCCCGCCCGCCGCCCGTCCAGGCCCGGGCCCAGTCCGCGAGCGCGGCGGGCGCCGCCGTGAACCGCACCAGGGCGCCGCCCGCTCCGTCGGCCCCGGCCGCGCCCATGGCCCGGTAGAAGCCGGCCGCGTGCGGGTCGGCGTCGATCACCAGCTCCCGGAACCCGAGCTCCGCGGCCCTGCGCAGGGCGTCGCGGTACAGCAGCCGCCCCACGCCCCGCCCGATCGCCGACGGTTCCACGAACAGCAGCCCCAGCTCCGCCCGCGGGGGAGTCCCCTCCAGCGAGGCGAGCCCGAGCACGGTCCCGTGCCCGTCCTGCGCCACCACGATGCGCCTGGCCGTCACGTCGTCGGCGCGGATCCGCAGTTCCTCGGCGCACGCGGCGAGGAAGGCCGCGTCGTACCCCCAGTGCGCCTTGGACCGCATCACGAGCCCGGTCAGCGCGGCCGCCTCAGCGGTCCGTGCGGCCCTGACCTCCACCATTCCCCGGCCTCCCCATGGTCCGGTGGCAGGCCGTGCGATAGATTCGGCCAGCCCTCACGGCACATCCTTTCCCAACCACGCGGAGACAGGCTTCTCAATGAGCGACATCATCAACGGACTTGGCCGCACCACCGCCTACGGTGCCCTCGGCCTGGTCCTGCTGATCCTCGGTATCGTCCTCGTCGACGTGCTGACGCCCGGGAAGCTCCCGAAGCAGATCTGGGAGGAGCGCAACCGCAACGCGGCCCTCCTGCTCAGCTCGGCGCTGCTCGGTATCGGCGGCATCGTCTTCACCTCGATCTGGACGACCTACGACGACTTCGGCAAGGGCCTGCTGTCGACGGCGGCCTTCGGCGTCCTCGGCCTGATCCTGATGGCGGTGGCCTTCCTGGTGCTCGACCTGGTGACCCCGGGCAAGCTCGGCGCCATCGTGGTCGACCCGGAGCCCCACCCGGCCGTCTGGGTCACGGCTTCCTGCAACCTCGCCGTGGCCGCCGTCGTCGCGGCCTCGATCGCCTGACGCCGCAGCACACGGCATACGCCGCGCGGGACACGGCATGCGCTGTGCGCCACGCGCCACACGCTGCGCGCCACACGCCGCGAGAGCGCCGCTCCTTCCCGGGAGCGGCGCTCTCGCCGTATCTCACACGCGCGCTACGCCAGCCCCAGCGCGAACACCGCGTATCCCGCCGCCAGCACCCCCGCCGCGGCCCGCCGCACCCCTGTCGTCCCGCGCCAGGGCTCCTCGAACCGGCGGGCGTACCGGGCGATGCCCACCAGCAGCGCCGCGAAGACCGGCATCCACGCCAGCCTCGCCGCGATCCACCCCACGCTGTCCGGCGCGGTCGTCAGCCCCGCCAGCCCGCCGCTCAGGAGGGAACCGGGAACGGCCGCGGCCAGCATGGCCGTCTGGTGCCAGCACAGGATGGTCATCGCACACAGGTTGATCACCACCACCGGTGCCCACAGCGCCGGCCGGGCCAGCAGCCGCGCGATCCGGTCGCGCAGCAGGATCGCGGCCCCCGACTGAGCCGAGGCCAGGGCCAGCACCAGCAGCGACGGCGGGTGCGAGTTGGTCCGCGCCTCGCCCGGCACCCCCACCATCGACGCCGGGTAGTGGAAGACCACCAGCAGCGCCGCGAACAGCACCACCCCGCCGGCCAGCAGCAGCCGGGCCCCGTACCGCCCGATCCGCCGCTCGCCCCAGGACACCCCGAGCTGGTACGCGAACAGCCAGCCCGGCAGGATGTTCACGAGGGACAGCCACGAGGGCACGGAGTCCGCGAGCGGCCCGTACCGCAGGAGGTCCACGACCGCGACGGTGGCGAACAGCGGCGCCGCCGCCCATCCGCCGAGCCGGCCCGCCGCCCGTACGCAGTACGGCGTCAGCGCGGTGACCACCGCGTACACCCCCACGAACCACAGGGGTTGGATCACCAGCGTCGCCGCGGTCCGCAGCGTCGCCTCCGGCACGCCGACCGCGTACAGCACCGGCGCCGCCAGCGCCCACACCGCGGTGACCCCCAGCACCGGGCGGCCCAGCCGGACGATCCTGCCCTTGAGCCACGCCCCCGCCGACCCCGCGCGGCGCCGGTAGGACAGCGCCGAGGCGTAGCCGCCGACCAGGAAGAAGATGCCGAGCATCTGGAGCACCCAGCCGGCCGGGGCGAGCCCACCGAAGTGGGAGAGCGGGCTCGCGTTGTGCAGCCCGCCCCCGGGGTCGAGGGTGAAGCCGCCCAGCAGCCAGTGGCCCGTCGGCACCGCGAGCAGGGCCAGGGCCCGCAGTCCGTCGACGGCCCGGTCTCGATGGGCGGGGGTCCGGCGGTCGATCCGCGCCGCGGTCGCCCTCAGCTCGACCAGCGCGCTCATCGGGCCTCTCCTCGCGCGATGGCGGCGAAGGCCGCCAGTGAGCGGGTCCCGGGGGCGAAGTAGCCGGTGTGGCCCCGCACGTCGCCGGCGGGCACCCGCCGGGCGCCGAAGGCCGGGGACGTCGGGTCGGCGCCGTGCCCGATCCCGCCGAGCTCGACGTTCGGTACGTCGGCGATCCAGTCCGAGGGCCCCCGGGCCGCCCAGACGCGGGCCCGCGTCCGCAGACCGGCCGCGGTGCCGGCGCGCATGCCGGGGGAGCCCAGGGCGACGATGTCGGTGGCGTCCGTGTGCCGGGCCGCGAGCCCGCAGACCACCGAGCCGTAGCTGTGGCAGAACAGCGCCGGATCGGGCGCGCCGACCGTGTCGAGCCCCTGGGTGAACCGGACGAGCCGGGCCGCCCCCGCCTGCGCCAACCGGCCGTCGGCCGCGTCCAGACCGACCCCGACGGGAGTGGTGTAGCCGATCCACGCGATCACGGCCGTGGACCCCCCGGCCGCGGTGCGCAGGGCGGTGGCCATCCCCGCCGGGCCGGTGTCCGGCGCGCGTCGGCGGTCGTGGCCGGTGGCGTCGTTGTCCGATCCCGGCACGATCACCGAGACGTGCTCCGCGCGCTCCAGATCCCCGAACACCTCGGCGACCTGGCCCCGGCCGCGCGGGTCGAAGGCGAGGATCTGCCGGCCCGGAGCGGCGAGCGAGGCGTACCGCGCCTCGCCCGT
This sequence comes from Streptomyces sp. NPDC055254, assembly GCF_053606025.1. NCBI lineage: Bacteria > Bacillati > Actinomycetota > Actinomycetes > Kitasatosporales > Streptomycetaceae > Streptomyces > Streptomyces sp. NPDC055254. The sequence goes on from NZ_JBSGQV010000020.1 coordinate 86,471, forward strand.
CGCGGTGACGGCGATCCGGTTCGCCTCGTACCGCAGGGGGAGCGGCGCGCCGTCCAGATTGCCCAGCACCAGCGGGTGCCGGCGCAGGAGTTCGCGCCGCCCGGAGTCGTCCAGTCCCGCGAAGAAGTGGGCCACCTCCTGCGGCGCGGCGCTCGCCGGATCGGGCAGCGGGAGGCCGGACAGCGTCTCGGACCGCCAGTCGGCGGTGCCCGGCGGCGGTCCGGTGACAGCCCGCTGGCTGTCGCCGGAGGCCCACCCCGCGCTCCCCACGACGACGGTGACCGCCACCGCTGCCGTGACCAGCGTCCTTCCGAAGCGGCGCATGCCACTTCCCCCCTCCTCGTCGCGAACCTTGTGACGAGGAGGAAGGTAGGAAGCGGGTACCGGCGCGTACGTCGGACCGGGGAGCCAATTCGGATGTCATACCCCGGTAGGGGGTGGAGGAGAGAGCCGCTCCGGCTCCCGGCCGAATGTCCCCGGCTTCCGGCCGGATGTCCGCGACGCGCCCTGCGGCGGGGCGCGTCGTGGGCGGTGCGGGGCGGGGAGACCGTCTCTGTCAACGCCGCAGGGGCGCCGTCCGCACCACCCCTCTGACCGCCGGGGTGGAGACCGGTACCGCGGCCTCAGGCGCTGTCGCCCGGGCGGACGAGGCCCGCCTCGTAGGCGAAGACCACCGCCTGGGCCCGGTCCCGCAGGCCGAGCTTGGCCAGCACCCGCCCGATGTGCGTCTTGACCGTCTGCTCCGCCACCACCAGGTGACCTGCGATCTCCTGGTTCGACAGACCGCGCGCGATCAGCTCCAGCACCTCGGTCTCGCGCGGGGTCAGGCCGTTCAGCCGCAGCGCCGGATCCTTGCGCGGCGCCGGCCGCTGCTGCACGAAGTCGGCGATCAGCCGCCGGGTCACCGAGGGCGCCAGCAGTGCCTCGCCCGAGGCGACCACCCGTACCGCCGAGATCAGGTCCGCCGGCGGCGCGTCCTTGAGCAGGAACCCGGAGGCGCCGGCCCGCAGCGCCTCGTACACGTAGTCGTCGATGTCGAAGGTCGTCAGCATCAGCACCTTCGGCCGGTGCACCACCCCGGGCGGCGGGTCGAGGATCTCCCGGGCCGCCGTCAGCCCGTCCATCTCCGGCATCCGCACGTCCATCAGCACCACGTCGGGGTGCGTGGAGCGCGAGACCCGCACCCCCTGCCGACCGTCGGGCGCCTCGCCCACCACGTCGATGTCGGCCTGCGCCGACAGCAGCGCGGCGAACCCCGCCCGCACCATGGCCTGGTCGTCGACGATGATCACACGGATGGTCAACTGGCGTCCTCGCTCGCGGCGTTCAGGGGAAGGCGGGCGGCCACCCGGAAACCGCCGTCGGGCAGCGGACCGGTGTCCAGTGTCCCGCCCGTCAACCGTACGCGCTCACGCATCCCCACCAGCCCGTGCCCCGTACCCGTGTCCTCCAGCACCACCACGGCGTCCTGGGCCGGTCCGTTGACCACCAGGACGAGGACCTCGTCCTCGTCGACGGTCACCGACACCCGCGTCCGCGCCCCCGGGGCGTGCCGCACCACATTGGCGAGGGCTTCCTGCACGATCCGGTACGCCGACAGGTCCACGGCGGGCGGCGCCACCCGCTCCGCGCCCGCCGCGAGGGACAGCTCCACCGGCTGCCCCGCCCGTACCGTCGCCTCCACCAGCTGCTGGAGCCGGCCGATCCCGGGCTGCGGCGCCCGTTCGCCGTCGGCGCCGGTCCCGCCGTTCGCCCCGTCGCCGCGCAGAACGGTAAGCAGCCGCCGCATCTCGCCCAGCGACTCCCGCGCACTGGCCGCGATCGCCTCGAACTCCCCGCGCACCGGCTCCGGCATGCCGGGCAGCCGGTACGGCGCCGAATCGGCCTGCACGGTGATCACCGACATGTGGTGGGCCACCACGTCGTGCAACTCCCTCGCGATCCTGGCCCGTTCCTCCAGCAGCGTCCGCCGGGACCGCTCCGCCTCGCTGATGCTCTCCTGCTCGGCGATCCGCTGCCGCGCGTCGCCCAGACCGCGCAGCGCCCAGGACAGCACCAGCACGACCCCGGACAGGACGAAGAGCAGCGCGGCGGTGTTCGTGGCACCCGCCGGCTGGAAGAAGCCGAGCACCGCCCCGGCCGCGCCGGTCGCCAGCCACACCCCCGCCAGGGTCCGCGGAGCCTCGCGCAGTCCCAGGCACGCCATCAGCGCCAGGTAGCCGACGACGACCATCGGTGTCCACGGCCACGCACGCCCGGCCGTCGCGTCGGAGCTGAGCAGCAGGACCGCGCCGAACGTGTCGGCGAAGAGGATCAGCGCCCAGGCGGGCAGCGGCCGGGTCACCGCCAGGAGCAGCGGTACGGTCTGCGCCACGCCCAGCGCCCCCGACCAGCCCCCGCCGGCCTTGTAGTCGTTGGTCAGCACCGTGATGGTCACGGGCAGCAGCGTCACGACGAAGATGCCGACCACGACGTACGGCAGCGCCCGCTGCCAGGCCCTGGGCGCCTGCGCGAACAGCGGCTCGGCCTCCCGCGCCGGCGTACGCAGCAGCACGGCGAGCTGCGTCAGCGCACCCGGCACCCGGGTGGCGCCGGTGGCGGGACGGGACGTCGCGCGGGCCGGGCCGGGCCGCCGCGCGCGGGATGTGTCACTCATGACCGGCCAGCCTATGCGGCCGGGGTTCGGAACCGGGGTACGGGTAGGCCGCACCGGCCGATCACCGTGGCTCCCACCGTGCTCGTTCCCCCGGCGGGCCCCGCTCGTTGACCGGGCATGGAACTGCCGACGATCGCGGCGCCGGGCGTCATGGAACGGGCCGACGCCGCGGCCGATGCCGCCTGCCACCTCTACGACACCGTCGCCCCCTGGCGTACGGCCGCAACGGCCCCAACGGCCCCAACGGCCCCAACGGCCGCAACGGCCGCAACGGACCCACTGGGCGCCCTCGGCGGCTGGAGCCGGGGCTCGGTCGAGGACGCGGCGGAGGCGATCGAGACCCTCGCACACGCCCTCGCGTCCGTCGAGCCCGACGCCGAGGTGGTGCTGGCGCCCGTCCACACCGCACTCGCCGAACTGCGCCGCCGGCTCGGTCTGGCACCCGCCGACGCCCTCACCGCCGACGGGCTCCCGGCGACCCCGCGCACGGTCGGCAATCCGCGCCGGACGCGGGTGCTCACCGCGCCTTCGCCGAGGCAACCGCCTTCGCGTACAACTTCCTGACGTCCGTGCCGAAGTAGGAGCTGTACGAGGTGTCCGGCTTGTCCCCGCCCATCTTCCAGCCGCCGATGATCCCCACCACGTCACCGGTCCGGGTGCGCGCGTCGAAGCGGGTCAGGAAGGGGCCGCCGCTCGTCCCGCCCGGGTACCCGGTGCAGTCGATGCGCAGGAAGGATCCCGGGATGCGCACGTCCGTGCTGGTGAACTTCGTGGTCCGGTTGACGCACAGCCGGGGCCGGGCCGCGGCCGACGGGTAGCCGATCAGGGAGACCCGGGCGTGCGCGTAACCGGAGCCGGTGACGAGCCGGTTGCCCCCGACCACGTCCTCCACCCGGCGGCCCTTCGCGTTCGGCCCGACGCGCGCGAAGGCCACGTCGAGGGTCGCGGCCCGGTGGGGGCCCCGGGAGCGGTAGCGGGGGTCGATCCACACCTTGGAGCGCCCGGCCTTGTCCCGCAGGACCGGGAACATTCCGTACGGCTGCGGCCGGGCGCGGGTGTACAGCGGTACGAAGGCCACCTGCCGGGCGTCGGTGCCGAGCAGGCAGTGGGCGGCGCTGAGGACCAGGTCCCGTCCGGGCGAGGAGACCACGCTCGCGGTGCAGAAGTACCCCGAGCCGCCCTTGACGACGAACATCCGGCCGACGACCGGGACACCCGCGAAGTCCCGGCCGGTGCCGGGGGCCCGGGCGGCGGCCCCCCGAACGGGGGCAGGGGACGCGGGCGGGGGCGCCGGCGCGGGCAGGACCGACGACGCCGGCGCGGGCAGGACCGACGGCGCCGGCGCGGGCAGGACCGAGGGTGCCGGCGCGGGCAGAACCGCCGGCGTGGGCAGAACCGACGGCGCCGACAGGACCGACGGCGCGGGCGTTCCCGGGGTCGCCGAGGGCAGCGGGACGGCCGCGGCCATCCGCTCCGGGGTCCAGAACGACTGGGCCTCCCGGGCGGACCACCGCCCGGCGGCCGGTGCCGCGGCGCCGCCGGCCTCGGCGGCGGGCAGCGGACCTGCCGGCACCAGCAGCGCGGCCGCCACCGCGGCCGTGGTCAGTGTTCGTCGCATGCGGAGCTCCTGTACCTGTACGGGCCGCGAGGGTCCAGTGCGGTGACCGGTGACCGGTGACCGGGAGCACGAGGCGCCCGTCGATGCCGCGGGCGAACGCGGCTTAGTCCGGGCCCCGGGCCGGGCCCCGGGCCGCCGCCCCGACGCCGGCGGGCACGGCGGCGGCGTGCTCGCCAGGAGCAGGCGCCCATGGAGGGTCATGCCTCCTTCCTCCCACCGCCCGGGCCGATCGGCGTGAAGGCGGGTCCACACACACCGCGCTGCCCCTCGAACGGCGCACAGCGGAAACGATCCGGCTTCTCATATTTCCGGTCCGGCGGGGAGCGTTCGCGGCGGACCATTCGGCCCGCACCGTACGAAGGGCCGCCGTAGGCTGCCTCCATGACGGTCCTGGACATCACCGCGCGCGCCGAGGAGTTCGACGCCGACCCCTACCCCTTCTACGCGGCGCTGCGCGAGACCGGTCCCGTCCACCAGCTGGTGGTCGGCGCCGCCCGCTCGTGGCTGATCGTCGGCCACGAGGAGGCCCGCCAGGCCCTGACCCATCCGGCCCTGTCCAAGAACTGGCGCGGCACCGAGCTGTTCGGCACCACCCCGGACACCGCCGTCTCCAGCAACATGCTGGAGACGGACCCGCCCCACCACACCCGGCTGAGGCGCCTGGTGGCCCGTGAGTTCACCGCGCGCCGCGTCGAGGCCCTGCGCCCCCGGGTCCAGCAGGTCACCGAAGAGCTGCTCGACGCCATGGAGGCCCGTCCGGACCGTCGGGGCGACCTCGTCCAGGACTTCGCGGCGCCCCTGCCGATGACCGTCATCTGCGAACTCCTCGGCGTCCCCGATCTCGACCAGCGGCGCTTCCGCGCCTGGTCCGGGGAGATCGTCGCGCCCGCGGACCCGGAAGGCGCGTCCGCCGAGGTGCTGCGGGAGATGACCGCGTACCTCTTCGAACTCGTCGCGGCCAAGGCCGCCGAACCGGGCGACGATCTGCTGAGCGCCCTCATCCGGACCCGCGACGAGGACGGCGACCAGCTCTCCCCGGACGAACTGATCGGCATGGCCTTCCTGCTGCTCGTCGCCGGTCACGAGACCACCGTGAACCTGATCGGCAACGGGGTACGGGCCCTGCTCGCGCATCCCGACCAGTTGGCCGCGCTGCGTGCCGACCCGGAGGCCCTGATCGGCGGCGCGGTCGAGGAGATGCTCCGCTACGACGGCCCGGTGCAGCACGCCACCTACCGCTTCGCCCGCGAGGACCTGGAGATCGGCGGCACCCGCATCGGGGCCGGCACCTCCGTCCTCGTCTGCCTGGCGGGCGCGGACCGGGACCCCGCCCGCTTCCCCGAGCCCGACGTCTTCGACATCCGCCGCAGGGGCCGGAGCCACCTCGCCTTCGGGCACGGCATCCACTTCTGCCTCGGCGCGCCGCTCGCCCGGATGGAGGGCCGCATCGCGGTGCGGGCCCTGCTGGAGCGGTTCCCGGAGCTGGCCGAGGACCCGGACGCCGGACCGCGCGAGTGGCTTCCGGGCATCTTGATGCGCGGAGTGACCCGGCTGCCGTTGCGCTGGTGAGGCCGACGGCCGCTCCGCCGGGTACGGCGGGTACGGTCGGCTCGTGACGGACGAGGAGCGGCCCGGGCCGGACGAGCAGGGGCTCCACGACAACGTCCAGGTGCGGGAGTGGCGCACCGAGCCGCGCGCCCGGCGCGGTGTCGGCGGTCCTGCCCGACCGGGGGCTACGGGGGGCCGAGGCCGGGGGGGCGAGCGTCCGCGGTGCTCCGGGCTCCGATGCCGGCGCTCACGCCTTGCGGGTCAGCAGGAATCCCTGCGGGGACTGTTCGAGGGCGTCCGGGGCACGGACCAGGCGGGCCACCTCCGCCAGCCCGGCCCCGGCCAGCACGGCGGCGATCCGCTCCGGCGGGGTCCGGTACACGTCGAGGTCGACCGGATGCCCGTACGCGTGGTCCAGCCGGATCCGCTCGTCGCCCGCCTCGAAGGCGATCAGGGCGTGGCCGCCCGGTGCCAGGACCCGGGCGAACTCCGCGCACACCGGCGCCAGTCCGGCGGGCGGCGTGTGCACCGTGGAGTACCAGGCCAGGACCCCGCCCAGCACCCCGTCCGCGACGTCCAGCGCCGCCATGGAGCCGACCTCGAAGCGCAGGCCCGGATAGGTCCGGCGGGCCACCGCCACCATCGCGGGGGACAGGTCGACGCCGAAGGTCCGTACCCCGAGACCGTCGAGGTGCGCCGTCAGCCGCCCCGGGCCGCAGCCCAGGTCGGCCACCGCCCGGCCGCGACCGCCCTCCCCGGCCCGCACGTACTCCGCGAACGCGGCCAGTACGGCCCGGTCCAGGGGTTTGCGGGCCAGATCCGGGCCGAGGAGCCGGGCGTAGTCGACGGCGACGGCGTCGTAGGCCGCCCGTACGGCATGCAGGTCTGTCATGCCCCTGAACAGTAGCCCGCCCGGCGCCGCCCGGGCCCACCCCCCGCCCGTCCCGCTCAGCCGATCGCCGCGAGTGGCGGCAGCTCCGCCCACTGGTCGCCCGGGACGTCAGGGCTCAACCGCATCAGGGTGAGCGCCTTGGTGGGCAGCGGACCGGTCAGCAGGGCCGCGCGGTCGGTGGTGGCGGGCAGTCCGTCCGTACCGGCGAGGACCGGACCGAGGGCCTCGGCGAGGGCCCCGGACGAACCCGCCGTGGCGCCCAGCGTTCCCGTCACGAGCGAGCCGAACAGCTTGCGCCGCAGGGCAGTGACGTCGTCGGTGATCAGACGGCCGGACAGCGGCGGGACGGCCAGTCCGTGCCGCGCCAGGCGGGCCGGGCTGATCCGGATGTCGGCGAGGTCCCGGTAGACCAGCCGGAGCGGGGCGCCGGAGGCGGAGAGGACGACGAGGAGGTTCTGCCCGTGGGCCTCCAGCGCCACACCGAGCTCCAGGACCCGCAGGCAGACCGATAGGGCGAGCCGGGCGAACTCCGCCTGCCAGGCGCCCGAGCGCGCGGGCGGGAAGCCGGACAGCGCCGCCACCGGGAGGACCCGCTCGCCGGCCCCGGCGTCCGCGTACACCTCGGGCGGTTCGCGCAGGACCGCCGCCAGGTCCGGGCCGTGCGCCGTGGCGGCGCCCAGGGTGCGTGTGACGTGCAGCCGGCCGTCGAGCCGTTCGGCCAGCGTCCGGGCGAAGGCGGACACCGCCGCGGCCGTCTCGATGGAGTAGGCGGAGATGTCCCGCACGGAAGAGGTCAGCCGGGTGCTCAGCGCGGTCTTCACATGGGCGCCGGTGGCCGCGCCCCAGTCCGCGGCCCCGCCGCCGCTCCCGCTCACGACCGGTGCCAGGGTGCGCAGGGCCATCAGCGGGTGCGCCGCGAAACCGGACCGGACCCGATCCCGCCCCAGCGTGTGCGCGGCCTGCCAGGGATGCACCGGGATCAGGATCCGCCCCGCGTCCCGCAGTTCCACCGGCCAGTCACCGGTGACCAGGCACTCCCCGGCCGGTACGGGGATCAGCCCCAGGTCCACGACCGGGCGGTGCTCAGGGGCGTACGCCAACTGCTCGGCCACCGAGAAGCCGGGCCGGGAGCGGCAGTTCGGGTGGTAGGGGTGGCCGTCGACGACGCGCTGCTCCCACTCCCACGTGGTCAGCGCTCCGGCGTCCTCTCCGGCCGGCGGCCGGCCGGCCCGAGAGAGCGCGAGGGAGGCCGTGCTGTCGTCCAGCTCGGCGGCGAACTCCTTCCCGTAGGGCACCTCCAGCGCCGCCACCAGCCGGGCGGCCTGCCGGTAGGGCACGCCGTCGAGCAGCAGCTCCTCCACGTACGGCGCCGTCGCGTACGGATCGGCCGCCGGGCCCTCCAGCCGGGCGCCCCCGGCCAACGTCAAGCACAGCGAGCCGGGACCCCGGTCGCGGCCCACCACCCACGGCAGCGGTTCGTGGGCCAGGGCCCGCCACAGCCGGGTCAGTACGGCGGCCCGTGCGCCGTCCAGCGCTCCGGCGTACGCGGGCCCGAGCCCAGGACGTACCCCGGCCAGCTCGGCGGCCACGGCTTCTTCGGCCGCGGTGGCGGGAAAACGCATGCTGCTGCTCCGCACGTCGGAAGGTCGCTCCCGTCGGAAGGTCGACCCACAGGATGATCACCACATCATCGCGGATACTGGAGATCATGACCGGCGCTAGCCACCCCGGGCACGCCTGACCGAGCCAAGGGAACCAGTGGACCTCAACGCCGCCGCGGACGCGTACGCCGCCGCACCGCTCCTGAACTGCCTCCTGCGCGAGGTGGCCGACCCCCAGGGGGCGGGAGTCCACCGGCTGCGCGGCAGCGGGCGGTTGCTGCGGGTGCGCGGGGGGCGCCGGCCGGCGCACCCCGAACTGCGCACGGCGGACGGCTGGCACCGGCTCAGCCACAGCGAGCTGGTCAAACTCACCTCGGACGAACTCGGACGGTACACGGGACTCGCGAACGACGAACTGCCGGTGGAGATCGCCGACAGCCGTGCCGCCGTCGCCGCGCTCCTGGCCGCGCGGGAATCGGCCGAGCCCCCCGCGGACCCGTACCTCCTCTCCGAGCAGTCCCTGGTGACGGGTCACCCGTACCACCCCGCCCCCAAGGCGCGCGGCGGGGCGCCCGCAGGCAGCTGGCTGACCTACGCGCCCGAAGCGCACGGACGCTTTCCGCTGGTCCTGCTGGGGCTGCGCGAGGACCAGGTGGCGGAGGAGGGCGGGGCGGCCGCCGCCGACGCGGTCGACTCCCTCGCCGGGCTCCTCGACGGCCCGACCGCTCCCGCCGGCTACCGGCTGCTGCCCGCGCACCCCTGGCAGCTCGACCTCGTGGGCGACCGGCCCGCCGTGCGCGAGGCCTTCGCCGACGGGCGGTTGCTGCTGCTGGGGGAGGGGCGCCTGCCGGTCTGGCCCACCGCGTCCCTGCGTACCGTGCACGTGCCGGACGGGGACCGCGACCTGTTCGTGAAGTTCAGCCTCGACGTGCGGATCACCAATGACGTGCGCCGGCTGTGGCGGCACGACCTGCTGAAACTGCGCCGCACCGACGCGGCCGTCGAGGCCGGGTTCGCCGCGCTGCGCCGGACGGGTTCCCCTGCTGCCTGGCTGGCCGACCGGGGCTACCGCACCGCCAAGTTCGCCTTCGAGGAGCTCGCCGTGCTGGTCCGCGACGGACTGCGGGCGCACGTACTGCCGGGGGCCACACCGCTGCTCGCCGCCGCTCTGGCCGAGGGGTGGGACGGCAGCCCGCTGGAGCGCACCACCGACCCGGCCGGTTGGTGGCGGGCGTACCTGCGCCAGGTCGTGCCGCCCGTGCTGGAGCTGTTCGCCCGGCACGGCGTGGTCCTGGAGGCGCACCTGCAGAACACGGTGGTCGCGGTCGACGCGGCGGGCACCCCGGTCCAGGCCCTGTTCCGCGACGCGGAGGGGGTCAAGCTGCTGCCCGATCCGGAGCGCGCGGCCGCGTGGCAGCGGTTGGTCTACTGCCTGGTGGTCAATCACCTCATGGAGATCGCGGGCGCCCTCGCCGAGCGGTATCCGGACATCTCCCCGCTCGTCTGGCCCGCGGTGCGGGAGGAGTTCCGGCGCTACGACGCCCTGCGCGGCCTGCCCGAGATCGCGGAGCTGCTCACCGCGCCGAGCCTGCCGGGCAAGACCAACCTGCTGCTGCGCTGGACGCGGGCGGACGGCGCGGACGCCCGCTACCTGCCCCTGCCGAACCCGCTGCGGGCATAGCGGGGGCCCGGGCGGGGTACGCAACCAGATCTGAACAGGGTGGGAGCCGGGGTAGGGAATTGGCCAAAGGCGTCCCCCGGCCCGACCTCCCCCTCCATCAGAGGTATAGACCAATGCTAGGTTGTTCGGGCAGACCGCGCAGTCCTTGACCACCCGTCAGAGGAGAAGCCATGTCCTCCGCTTCGCGGGACGGCGGCCCGGCCGCCATGCCCAAGTACCAGCGGATCGCCGCAGCGCTGCGGCACGAACTCGCCCGCACCGCGAACACCCCCGGCGCCCGCCTGCCCTCCGAGCGCAGCCTGGCCGCCCGCTACCAGGTCAACCGTCAGACCGTCCGGGCCGCGCTCCAGCACCTGCGCGACGACGGGCTCGTCGTGACCGGCCGGCGCGGTTCCCGGCCGGTGGCGGTGGCCGACACCGGCGCCGCCGCCCCGGGCGCGATGCCGGGGTCCGCGCCGGTCGCGAGGCCGGGCGCGGTGCCCACCGCGGCGCCGGGCGAACCGGCGGGGCCGGCCGACGCCCGCCCGGCGTACCCGGTTCCGGTGCTCACCCGGAGCTGGCTCACCCACGTCACCGTGGCGCCCTCGCTCGCGGCGCTGCTCGGGATGGCCGGCGGGGAGCGCACCCTGGTCCACCACCGCCGCGAGCGCGGCAGGGAGGGGGAGACGGTCCGCGACGCCGTCACCTACCTCAATCCGGCCGTCGTCGCGGAGCATCCGGAGCTGGCCGGCTACCGCGACCGGCCGGGTGCCGTCCGGGACGTGGACCTGACCCCTCTGCACCGCTGGTTCGACCGGGCGGAGCGGGAGGGCCGGATCGCCGAGACCATCACCATGACCCGCGCCACCCGCTCGCCCACCGCCTCCCCGGTGTGCGGCCTGACCGTCCGCCGCACTCTCCACGACTGCGCCGGGCGGCTGCTCGCCGTCACCGACCTGGCGTTCCCCACCTGGGACCGGCTCACCTTCCACCGCGACTTCCGCGACCCCGTGACGGGCGGATTCCGCGTCACGTAGCCGCGGGTGCGGGGTGGGCGCGGGCCGGGCCGGGAACGAGACGGGCCGGGGGAGTCATGTGCTCGTGTGGATGTCTCCGCTGGTGGTGGAGGTGATGATGCCGCGGCGGCCGAGGTCGCCCGGGGGGATGCCCGGGTGGTGGCCCGGCCGCCCGGTGCCGGGGGCGACCCCCAGGGCGAGGGTGGAGACGATCCGGTAGCGGTCGCCCCGGTAGACGGAGTGCACGTACTCCACCGGCCGGCCGGTGGTGTCGGTGGTGAGCCGCTCGATCAGCAGGGCCGGGGAGAGCAGCGGGACGTCCAGCAGGTCCGCCTCGGCCTCGTTGACCACGGTCGGCTCGATGGACTGCCGGGCCTCGTGCACGTATACGCCGTGATGGTCGCGCAGGTGCTCGTAGAGGTCGCCGGCCTCCAGCTCCGCGGGCGTCAACGCCGGCACGAGGTCCGCCGGGATGTGCAGGTGCTCGATGGCCATCGGCGCCCCGTCCACCAGCCGCAGCCGGGCGATGTAGCGCAGCCCGGCCCCCGGCGAGATCCGCAGCCGCCGCCCGATACGGGCACCCGCCTGCACCGTGGAGTGCTCCAGGACCCGGCTCGACCAGTGCCCCGACGCCTGGCGGACGGCGAACGGCGCCTCGTCCGACGAGAGTTCCTGGGTGATCTTGGCGGGTGCGACGAACATGCCGCGCCCGTGCTCCCGGACCAGCGCTCCCGTGGCCACGAGCTCGTCCACGGCCGCGCGCAGTGTGGGCCGGGAGACCTCCAGCGCGGCGCACAGCGTGCGCTCGGAGGGGATCGCGTCCCCCGGCCGCCGGACGTCGATCAGCCCCAGCAGGTGCTCGCGGACCCGTTCCCGCTTGAGCATCGAGCCGGAGGGGCCCTGTTCGCCGTGCATGCCCGTCCCCTTTCGCCGCTGGTCATGTCCAATTGGTCATACGCATTCAAGCACTCGGTGGCGTTCGCGGGGAGTGATCCGTGAACATCCGCTGGAGTGGCAGGGGTTGACGCGCTGTACGGGACATGCCACCTTCGAGCCGTCACCTCACCAATTGGTGAACTGGTAAGTGCGAAAGTTGGTCGTCCGGCCGCCGCCGTACCGGGGAGGAACCCGAGGCATGCCCGCCCGTCACGCCGACATCGCGCTCGTCCCCCGCCCCGACTCCGTCGTCGCCCGACCGGGCCGGTTCACCCTCGACCGGGACACCGCCCTGCACGCCGGTCCCGGCGCGGCTGAAGCCGCCGACCTGCTCCGGGAACTGCTGGCCCCCGCCACCGGACTGCCCCTGCCCCCGCGCCCCGACGGACGCGTCCGCCTGCGCCTCGATCCCGGCCCCCGTTCCGACGCCGCGGGCAGCCCCGGCCCCGGTGACGAGGGCTACGCCCTCACCGTCTCCACCGGGGCCGTTCTCCTGCGCGCCGCGCACCCCGACGGCCTGTTGCGCGGGGTCCAGACCCTGCGCCAACTCCTGCCCCCCGAAGCCCTCGCCGAGCGCCCGGAGCGGCGCGAGCAATGGTCCCTGCCCTGCGTACGCATCACCGACCGGCCGCGGTTCGCCTGGCGCGGAGCCATGCTCGACGTCGCGCGCCACTTCCAGCCGGTCTCGTACGTACGCCGCTTCGTGGACCTGCTCGCCCTGCACAAGCTGAACGTGCTGCACCTGCACCTGACGGACGACCAGGGCTGGCGGATGCCCGTGACCGCCTACCCCCGGCTCACCGAGATCGGGGGCAGGCGGGCCGAGACCGAGGGCGACGGCGTCCCCCACGAGGGCGCGTACAGCAGGAGCGAGCTGACCGGGCTCGTCGCGTACGCGGCCCGGCGCGGGGTCACGGTCGTCCCCGAGGTCGAGATGCCGGGCCACGCGCGCGCCGCCCTCGCCGCCTACCCGGAGCTCGGCAACCGGCCAGGGGCGCGCCTGGAGCCGTGGACCCGCTGGGGCGTCTGCGACACCGTGCTCGGTGTCCACGACGAGGTGCTCGACTTCTGCCGCGCGGTCCTGGACGAGGTGGCGGACGTGTTCCCCGCCCCGTACGTGCACCTCGGCGGTGACGAGTGCCCCGGCACCGAATGGCACGGCTCGCCGGCCGCCCGGGCCCGAGCCGCGGCGGAGGGCCTCGGGGGACCGGACGCCCTGCACGGCTGGTTCCTGCGCACCGTGGCCGACCACCTCGCCTCGCTCGGCCGCCGCCCCCTCGGCTGGACCGAGTCCGGGGCGGACCTGCCCGGTTCCTTCACCGCCATGGCCTGGCTCGACCCGGAGCACGGCCGCGCCGCAGCCCGCCGCGGCCACGACGTGATCATGGCGCCGTTCCGCTCCACCTACCTGGACTACCCGCAGTCCGCCGACCCGGCCGAGCCCCGCGGCCAGGACGGCGTGGTCGACCTGCGGGGCGTCTACGACAACGACCCGGCGCCCGCCCACTGGGAACCGGAGGCCGCCCGCCGCGTCCTCGGCACCCAGGCCCAGCTGTGGACCGAGTACGCGCGGACCCCCGCGCAGCTTGAGTACCTGGCCTTTCCGCGCCTGTGCGCCCTGGCCGACACCGCCTGGTCGGCGCACCGGGACTGGCCGGACTTCCTGCGCCGGCTCGGCCCCCACCGCGACCGGCTCGCCGCGCTGGGCGTGGGCGGCCGGTTCGGGCGCGGCATCCCGCACACCTCGTCCACCTCGTGATCCCCCCACCCGAGAGGAACGCACGATGCGCACTGCGACAGCACGACCCGAAGGCCCGGCCCGGCGATCGACGGCACGGTCCGGCAAGCGCCGTACGGCTACGGCCCTGGCCCTCGCCCTGGTCGCGGGACTCGGCTCGGCCGCGCTGAGCCAGGTGCCCGCGGGCGCCGCGGCGGCCGCCGTGAAGGTCCAGTACCGCACCAGCGCGAACGGGGCCACCGCCGATCAGGTCGAGCCCTGGTTCAAGGTGGTCAACAACGGCACCGCCGCCGTCGCGCTCAACCAGGTCAAGCTCCGCTACTACTTCAAGGCGGACGGCCCGGACACCCAGTACCGCTTCGCCTGTTCCTGGGCCGTCAAGGGCTGCTCGAACATCACCGGCACCTTCGGCACCTTGACGCACCCGACCGCCACCGCCGACCGCTACCTGGAGGTCTCCTTCACGCCGGGGGCCGGATCGCTCGCGCCCGGCGCCGACACCGGCGACATGCAACTGCGCTTCCACCGTGCCGACTGGCAGACCCTCAACCAGGCCGACGACTACTCCTTCGGCGGCTCGCGCACCGCGTACGGGGACTGGGACAAGGTGACGGCCCGGCTGGGCTCCGCCACCGTGTGGGGCACCGCGCCCGGCGGCAACTCGCCCGACCCCACCCCCACGCCCACCCCGACACCCACCGATCCGGGGCCCGGCGGAGCGACCCTGTTCGACGACTTCACCTACGCGTCCCACACCGACCCGGCCGTCTCCGCGCACGGCTGGAGCATCCGCTCCAACGCGGGCGGGCCGGGCGTCGGGGGCGCGACCTGGGCCCCGGAGAACGTCACCTTCCCCGTCGAGGGAGGGAACTCCCTGATGAACCTGGAGACCTCCACGGCGGGCACGGGCGCGAGCACGAAGCACACCGAGGTGCTCACCCGGGCGACGAAGTTCAAGAACGGCACCTACGCGGCCCGCGTGAAGTTCTCCGACGCCCCGAAGTACGGGCCGGACGGCGACCACCTCGTCCAGACCTTCTTCACCATCAACGACCTCAAGGCCCCGATGGCGGACGACTACGCCGAGTACGACTTCGAGTACCTGCCCAACGGCGGCTGGGGGGAGCCGGCCAACATCCTCTACACCACATCCTGGGAGACCTACCGGCCCGACCCGTGGGAGGCCGTCAACCAGCATTCGGAGGTTCGTACCAGCTACGCGGGCTGGCACGACCTGGTCCTCACCATCGACGACAGCACGATCACCTACTACGTCGACGGCCGCCACTTCGGCACCCACGACGCGCGGTACCTGCCGGAGCGCCCGATGTCGATCAACTTCAACCAGTGGCTGATCGACCTGAACGGGCAGCCGGGCTCGACACCGCGGGCCTACGACCAGAAGGTGGACTACGTCCTGCACGTCAAGGACCGGGTCCTGACACCGGCACAGGTGGCGGCGAAGGTCAACGCCTACCGGGCCGCCGGAACCGCCTTCGAGGACACCGTCCCGGCGGGCTGACCCCGCCGGCCGCACGCCTTCTCCCCGCCTCCTCTGCCGACGCGGGGGCGGGGAGGCGGGCGGAGGTCTGCTACCAGGTCGCACCTCGGGAACGGGACGCCCCGGTACCGGGCGCGCCTCCTTTCGAGTCCGCCGCGGGACGCACCGGCCGGCCGGTGTCCGGGACGGACGTCATGCCGATGAGGTCGCTCTCCTCGGAAGGCGTCAGGTCCGGAGTCGGGGGCGGGGCGTCCGGGGCCGCGGCGGCGCCGGTGAGCAGGGTCAGCAGGCCGGCCACCTGGACTCCGGCCTCGGCGGGGTGGCGGAAGACGGCCCCCGGGGAGATCTCGTACCGGTTGCGCCGGCCGTCGCGCACGCGCCGCAGGTAGCCGTCCGACTCCAGGTCCGTGACGATCGTCTGCACGGTGCGCTCGGTCAGACCGCACACCGTGGCGACATCCCTGAGCCGCACGGCCGGGTCCCGGGCGATGGCCACCAGGACGCGGGCGTGGTTGGTGAGGAATGTCCAGTTCTGTCGCTGAGACGGGGTGCCCATGCGTTCATGATGCGTTACGGGATTCATGTGATGCAAGACGTGAAATGTATTTCCGGTAATTCTTGACGTACGAGCAGAAGAAGGCCACCATCTACGGCAGTCAAGGTCACGCGCCGCAAGCCGACCAGCCCAAGGAGCGACCATGCCGGTCCCTG
Organism: Streptomyces sp. NPDC055254; assembly: GCF_053606025.1. NCBI lineage: Bacteria > Bacillati > Actinomycetota > Actinomycetes > Kitasatosporales > Streptomycetaceae > Streptomyces > Streptomyces sp. NPDC055254. The sequence continues at coordinate 102,348 of NZ_JBSGQV010000020.1, forward strand.
CCCCGTCCTCCCCTACCGCCGCCACTGTCCCCGCCGTCCACCCGGGCACCCCTACGGCCGCCGTCCCCGGGCCGCGCCGAGGCGCCGACGCGGCCCGCATCGCGGGTCTGCCCCGGATCGACGAGCCCCGTGAGGTGGCCCCGGCGGACGCGAGGGAGCTGTCGAAGGTCTTCTTCCGCCGACTGCGCGAGCTGACCGAGGGCACGCCCGAGTACCAGTACGTCCGCAACACGCTCATCGAGATGAACGCCTCCCTCGTCCAGTACGCCGTGCGCCGCTTCCGCAACCGCGGTGACGGGTTCGACATGGAAGACATCGTCCAGGTCGGCACCATCGGTCTGATCAAGGCCATCGACCGCTTCGACCCGGCCCGCGAGAACGAGTTCTCCACCCTGGCCATGCCGTACATCACCGGTGAGATCAAGCGGCACTTCCGCGACACCTCCTGGGCCGTGCGGGTCCCGCGCCGGCTCCAGGAGCTGCGCATCGACATCGCCAAGGCGAAGGAGGAGCTGACCACCACCCTGGACCGGTCGCCCACCGTCGCCGACCTCGCCGCCCACCTCTCCCTCTCGGAGGAGGAGGTCGTCGAGGGGCTCGTCGCCGCCAACGGCCACACCAGTGGGTCCCTGGACGCGCCGCACGCCGAGCACGGTGACGGCCCGGCCGAGGGCCACACCCTCGCCGACGTCATGGGCGAGGAGGAGCCGGCCATGGAGCTGGTCGAGGACATCCAGAGCCTGGCGCCGCTGCTGGAGCGGCTGACCGACCGCGAGCGCCGGATGCTCCAGATGCGGTTCGGCGAGGAGCTGACCCAGGCGCAGATCGGCGCCGTGCTCGGCATCTCGCAGATGCAGGTGTCCCGGCTGCTGACCCGGCTCCTGGGCCACCTGCGCGCCTCGATGCTGGACGATCCGGGCACGGACGCGGACACGGCCCGCGGCGCCCGGTCGGCGACCGCCGTCGGCGCCACCGGCCGCTCCTGACACCCACCGGCGGCCGGGGTGGAACCCGGCGACGGCGGCCGCCCGGTCGGGGTGGGCCGTCGCGGTGCGCATCGCCAGGGCGGCGCCCAGGCAGTAGCCGGCGGCGCCCGGGCAGTAGCCGATCGTGGCGACCGGCCCCCGCGCCGACCTCGCGCTGGGCCGTGAGGAACCCGACGTAGGCGTCGGCGTCGCGCAGGACGTGTGCCCGGTGTGCGCCTGGACCAGCGGCATCAGCTGGGCGACGAACGTACGGCGTTGGTCGCCCACCCGTGGAGGCGGCGCGCGCGGCCCATTGGTCACCAAGTGCCCGTAAGAGGACCGTAATACTCCGGCGGGCCACACCCCTGACCAGCCAAAACCCTGGACGATTCGCCCGTGCGGACAAGGCCCTCGGCATGGCACAGTGCCTTCAGCCCGACCGCACGACCAGGGAGCCTCCATGCGAGATCCGCACCGCACGTCCCTCGCGGCCGCCCCCGAGTGCGCGCCGGAGCCCGGTCCGCTGCCCCGCTGTCCGGTGTGCGACGCCGTGCCGGAGCGCATCTCCTGGCGCCAGCGCCCGGGGGAGCCCGTGCTGCTGCTCTTCGCCCCCTGCGGACACCCGTGGTCCTCCCCGGCGGCACCGGTCCTGGCGGTCACCCCGGCGGCCGGCCCCGGAGGCGTCGAGTGGTGAAGGCCCGCAGGGTCAAGTGGTGAAGGCCCGAGGCGTCAGGCCGTGAGGAACAGGGCGATCCGCTCGGCGAAAGCCGCCTCCCCGAGGATCTCGATGCCGGCCTCCTCCGCCTTGGCGACCTTGCCGCCCGCCTTCTCGCCGGCCACGAGGAGCGTGGTCCGCCCGGATACCCCGCTCGCGGACTTCCCGCCCGCCCGCTCGATCAGCTCGCGCACCTTGTCCCGGGTGTCGTACGCGGCGAGCGCGCCCGCCATCCGTCCCGTGACCACCACGGTCTGACCGGCCAGCGGACCGGCCTGCGCCGCGTCCGCCCCCGCCGCCCCGCCCGCGCCCGCGGCGGCCTGCGGCTCGACGAGGTTGACCCCGGCGGCCGCCAGCTTGTCGATGACCGGGCCGAGCTCCGCGACCTGGGCGACGATCCCCGCCGCCTTGGTGTCGCCGACCAGCTCCACTGCGGTCATCGCGACGGCGTCGGCGGCCCGGATGGCCTCCATGGTCCCGAAGTACCGGGCGATCCGCCGGGACATGCCGCGGCCGGTGCCGACCACCCCGAGCGCGCAGAACACCCGGGACAGGGGCCTGTCCTTCGCCGCCGCGATCTGCTCCACCAGCTTCGCCGCCCGCTTCTCGCTGCCCGCCGCCGCCGTGAGCGCCGCATGGTCCAGCGTGAACAGGTCCGCCACGTCGCGGACCCGCCCGGCTTCGACCAGCTCCCGGACGTACCGTTCGCCCAGGCCGTCGATGTCGAGCTGATCGCGTCCGGCGGCGTACAGGATCGCGGCGATCCGCCCGCAGTCGACGGGCCGCTCGCAGCGCCACCGCTCCTGGGACCGGTCGATCTCCCCCTGGCAGCCCGGGCACACGGCCGGCGGTTCGACCGGACGCTCCTCGCCCGTGCGCAGCTCGACCACGGGAGCCTCGACGCGGGGAATGACATCGCCCGCCTTGTAGACGGTGACGGTGTCACCGATGCGCAGGCCGCGCCGTTCGATGTCGGCCGGATTGTGCAGCGTGGCGTGCCGCACCACCGAGCCGTCGATCTCCACCGGTTCCAGTACGGCGGTGGGCGCGAGCACCCCGGTACGGCCCACGGACCAGGTCACGTCCAGCAGCCGGGTCCGCCGTTCCACGGCCGCCAGCTTGTACGCGGTGGCCCAGTGCGGATGCCGCGAGCCGGTGCCGGCCGCGTCCTGCTCGCCGAGGGCGTTCAGCTTGACGACCACACCGTCGATCCCGAAGGGCAGAACGGCACGGAGCGCGGCGATCCGGTCGACGTGCGCCTGTGCCTCGGCGGCGGTCTCCACCACCGTGAGCCCGGCGGCGGTCGCGGCGGCCGTCCGGACGCCCGACCGTGCCACGTACGCCATGACCTCGGCGTGCGTGGTGCGCGGCAGCCGCCCGCCACCGGCCCCGCTCCCGCTCCGGACCGGGCCCTCGGCGCCACCGGGCGCGAGCTCGACGGCGCCGAAGGCCCAGAAGCTCATCTCCACGGTGTACGGGCGCCCCTTGGCCCGCAGGGTGCCGGCGGCGCCGTTGCGGGGGTTGGAGAACGGGCCCGCCCCGTGCTCGGCGCGCGTGGCGTTGGCCCGCTCGAACTGCTCCGCCGTGAGCAGTACCTCGCCGCGCACCTCGAAGGAGGCGTCCGTGGTGAGCTCCAGCGGCAGGCCGACGATCGTTCCGATCGCGTGCGAGACGTCCTCACCGGCCGTTCCGTCGCCCCGGGTGACCAGCTGGACCAGGCGTCCGTCCCGGTACCGTGCGGCCAGCGAGGCCCCGTCGAGCTTGGGTTCGACCACGTACCCGCCGGTGACCGGGCCGCCGAGGCGACGGACCAGTGAGGCCTCCCAGTCGAGCAGTTCCTGCGGGCCGAAGACATTGGCCAGCGACAGCATCGCCGCCGTGTGCGCGACCTCTCCGGCCGGTACGGCGCCGCCGGCCACCCTTCCGGTCGGCGACGCGGGATCGATGTGCTGCGGGTACTGCTGCTCGTAGGCGTGTATCAGCCCCAGCAGCAGGTCGAACGAGGCGTCGTCCAGCGCGGATTCGCCCGAGCCGTAGTAGGCGGCGGACGCCCGGAGCGCGGCGCCGATCGCGTCGGCGTACTCGTCACGGGTGGTCAGGGCGGAGGAGGTCGTCGTCGTCATGCCGTGATCATGGCGCAGGGGTCTGACAACGGGCCGTGGGCACGGTGCGGGGGAGGCGGGAGGTGGGGAGAGGTGCCGGAACCCGGAAACCCTCTGGCGCACCGCCTCCTCCGCTACCCCGGCCCCGCTCCCGCACGAGATCCGGATCGACCTCGGCGCCCGCGGCCGGGCGGGGGTCGGCACCCGTCCGCCCTCGCCCGCGTCCGGACCGGGGTGAGGACGGGAACGGGTTGCCGCCCGGGCCCTGCACCGATCCTGAGGCAGCCCAACACCCAAGTCAATCCGCCGATTTGCTGCCGCCCTCCAAGGGATACCTTGGAGCGCGTGACCCTCGACGATCTGCGTGTGTTCGTGGCCGTCTGCCGTGCCGGAAGCCTCAGCGCCGTCGCCCGCGACCTCGGGCGGACCCAGTCGGCCGTCAGCCAGCACGTGCGCCGGCTGGAGAAGGAGACCGGGACCGGCCTGCTGGAACGGCACGCCCGTGGCGTCGTCCCCACCGAGGCGGGCCGCATCCTGCGCGCGGCCGCCGCCGACGGCATCGCCGGGCTCGACGGCGCGCTGCGCCGCCTGGACGACCTCGTACGCGGCGACGGAGGCTCGGTGCGCGTCACCACCGGGGCCACGACCGTACGGCACTTCATGTCCGACGCCGTGGTCGCTTTCCGCCGCACCCACCCCGGGGTGAGCCTGGAGTTCCGGACCGAGAACTCCAGCCGCGGCTGCGTCGAGGCCCTCGCCGCGGACGACCTCGACCTCGCCTGGATCACCATCGGCGCCCCGGTCCGCGGCATCGAGCAGCGCCCCGTCATGAGGCTGCCGTGGGTCCTGGCCGTCGGCGCCGGGGCGCCGCTCGCCGCCCGCGCCCGCATCGAACCCGCCGACCTCGCGGACATCCGGCACATCCGGCTCCCGGAGAACTCCGCCTCCCGCGCCCACCTCGACGCCGCGCTGGACGAGTCCGGCATCAGGGTCCGCTCCGACACCGGCGCGGCCGACTGGGACACGGCCCTGCTGCTCGCCGAGCTGGGCCTGGGGCACGCCGTCGTTCCCGCCCTGCCGGGCTGGCGGGTCCCGGGCACCGACGGCCCGCTCCGCCTGGTCCCCGTTCCGGCCCTACCGCCGCTGACCGTGGGCTGGGCGGTCCGGCGCTGGAGCGCCCTGGCCCCGCCGGCCCGCGTCTTCGCCGACGAGGTCGCCCGCAGCTGCACCGCGCGCGCCGCCGGCGGGCAGTGACGCGGGCGCCGGTCCGGCCGGCGTCCCGTCCCTACGCGGGGTCGGCGGTCGCCGCGGTCAGCGGCAGGAGCCCGGGGCGCTTGGCGCTGCGGCCGTCCCCCGACGAGCGGCCGCGCAGCCGGCGGCCGATCCAGGGGCCCAGGAACCCGGCCGCCCAGCGCAGTTCGGCCCCGGCGGCCCGCAAGCCGCCGGACCTCGCAAGGGGCGCGAGGGGCAGGTCCCAGGAGTCGTCGCTCCCGGGCAACCGCAGGGTGTGGGCGAGCGCCGCCGCGATCCGCTCGTGGCCGAGCGGGCTGGCGTGGAGCCGGTCGGCGCTCCACAGGCGCGGGTCGGCGGATATCTCCCGGCCGCCCACGTCGGCGACCGTGACGCCGTGGCGGGCGGCCGCGGCCCTGACCCGGTCGTTGAGGTCGGACACGCGGGAGCTGACGGGCCGGGCGACGGGCGCGATCTTCGCGATGTCGGGGAAGGTCACCGTCACCACGTGAGCCCCGGCCGCCGTCAGCGCGGCGAACATCTCCTCCAGCTGACCGGCCACCGCCGCCGCGTCGAAGCGGGGCCGCAGCAGGTCGTTGACCCCCGCGACGACCGTGGCCAGGTCGGGCCGCAGGGCCAGGGCCGGCTCCAGCTGCTCGGCGCGCACCTGCCCGGCGACGCGCCCCCGTACGGCCAGATTGGCGTACAGGAGTCCGGGGTTCGAGGCCGCGAGGTGTTCCGCGAGCCGGTCGGCGAAACCGCGCAGGCCGACGGTGTCGTCCCCGTCGCCCATGCCTTCGGTCTGGCTGTCGCCGAGGGCGACGTAGCGCAGGTACTCAGTGTTCGTCACGGGGTGCACCTCTCTCCTTGAGTACGGCCGCGGCCCGCAGGCACCAGTCCCGGTGGCCCTCCTCGAAGGCCACGCCGCGCAGACACGTCAGATAGCCGCCGATCCGCTCGCCCCGGCGCAGGAACTCCTCCTCGTCCGCGTCGCCGCGCATGCCGCGCAGGAGTTTCCGCAGGAGTTCGAGCTTGGCCTCGGCCGCCCGCGCCCGTTCCTCCAGCTGCACGATCACGGAAGCGGTGCCGACGCGGTCGCCGGCCTGGACCTTCACGAGCAGGTCGTCCCGGATGACGGAGGGCTTCGCCGCGGCGGCTGCGAAGGCCTCCAGCTCGGCCCGGCCGGCGTCGGTGACCCGGAAGAGGCGCTTGTTGGGCCGCCCCTCCTGGACCACCTCGCGCCCCGCGACCAGCCCCTCCTTCTCCAGCTTCGTCAGCTCCGCGTACAGCTGCTGGGGCCGGGCGGGCCAGAAATTGGCGACGCCGATGTGGAACGCCTTCGCCAGTTGGTATCCGCTGTACTCGTCGTCCAGCAGTGCGGTCAGTACGGCATGGCGCAAAGCCATCGCGGCAGCCCCTTCCCTTCGCTCGTCCGTAGCCGCATGATACTCAAGAAACTGATTAGTCATATTCATGAGTATCAGGAGGGGTCATGGAGACTGCCGAACGCTTCCGCGCCGCCGTGGAGAAGCGCGATCTCACCGCGCTGGACGAGCTGTTCACCGAGGACATCCGCCTCTACAGCCCGGTCAAGTTCACCCCCTTCGAGGGCAAGCCGGCCGTCCTGGGGCTCTTCGGTGTCCTGCTGCGCGTCTTCGAGGACCTGCGCTACGTGGGCTACTTCGAGGGAGCGGCCGAGACGAGTGCCGACGGGGCGCAGCTCCCGGGGGCGATCCTGCCGTTCCGTGCCACCGTCGACGGCAAGCGGATACACGGCATCGACCTGCTGCAGTTCGACGAGGCGGGCCGGGTCAAGGAGTTCACCGTGATGGTCCGCCCGCAGTCCGCCGTCCAGGCCCTGGGGCAGGCGGTGCTCGCCGGCCTGGTCGCCGACGGCCTCGTCCCCGGTACCGCGGGGGCCTGAGCGGGGGCCCGAGCGGGCGCTGCGAGCGGCCGCCGACGGCCCGGGCGGATGTCCGCCCGGGCCGAAGCGGGCCGAGCGGAGGATGATGAGGACGAGGACGAGAACGCGGAGGAGGTGTGCCCGCCATGACGGAGGAGCACGACGACGGCGGCCCGTCGGCCCGCAAGCTGGAGGAGGGCCGGCTGCTCAAGGAGCTGGAGGCCATCCACCGCACCCGGCACGAGACCCTGCTGCACGGCTCGGACGACGCCCTCATCACCCACACGAAGCGGATGAACGAGCTGGAGCACGAGTACGTGACCCGTCACCCCCAGCGCGCCAAGACCCCAGGACGCACCCGCTCGGGCGCACGCGCCCGGAGCGGGGACGACGACGTGACCGCATAGCGGGCCCGGGGGGTCCGCGCTACTCCTCCTCGGTGGTGTACCGCATCCGCGCCCACAGCGGGAGGATGAACCAGCAGACCAGGTACCAGGCCAGCACCCCGCCCACCAGCCACGGGACCAGGGCGTTGTGCGTGGCCACCCGCAGGATCAGGGACAGGGCCGACGTGAGCGTGGCCAGCAGCAGGACGATCCCGGCGAACGTCAGCCGCGAGGCCCAGGCCACCGCCTGCGGTTTGATCCGGCGGCCGGACACGATGCGGTGGAAGGCGACCGGGCCTATGAGGGCGCCGGTGGCCAGGGACCCGAGGATGACGGTCACGATGTAGAGCGTCTTTTCCGTCTGCGGGAGCCCGTGGAAGTGCGGGGTGAAGACGACGGTCAGGAGGAAGCCGAAAAGGATCTGCACACCGGTCTGCGCGACGCGGATCTCCTGCACCAGCTCCTGCCACTGCCGGTCCGCGCGCTCCACCTGCGTCTCGTTCCGTCCGTCCTTCGGGCCGGCCTCTCCGTTCCGGTCGTAGTTGTTGTCGTCATCCCGCATGTCGCCTCCTGAGCCGGTGTGTTCGCGCCTGGGCGTCTACCCGGACTCCGCCCGCCCATGCCCGGAGCGGGTGCCCCCCGGGCGATCGCGGCGGTCGACCGCCCGTCCTTCCGGTGGCGGGCCGGTGTGTCAGTGGTGAAGCGGTTTTGCTTCGAGTGAGACAATTTTGTATCGTTCGAGGCGAAGGAGGCTCACCATGGTGCATGAAAACGTATTGCTGGACGGCGCGGCCCGTGTCCTGGCCGGGGACCACAGCGCCTCGATGGTGCAGATCGCCACCGGCATCGGCACCAGCCGCGCCACGCTGAGCCGGCGCTACGCCACCCGCGAGGCCCTGCTCAAGGCCGTTGCCGTCCGGGCCATCCAAGTGGTCGACGGCTGCCTGGCCCCCCTGGACCTGGCGGAGACCGCCGACGGAGCGGAGTTCGACGCCGCACTGGAAGAGCTGGTCGTCGCCCTCATGCCCGCCGCGCACCTCTACGGATTCACCTCGCGCGACGCCACCGTGCTCGCCGACCCGGAGTTCCGGGCCGGTGTGGACCGCCAGGACCAGCGGGCCCTGGCCTTCCTGGCGCGCGGGCAGCGGCTGGGCCGGCTGCGCGCCGACCTGCCGCCCTACTGGATCTGGTACTCGCTCTGGGGCCTGCTCGACGCCGCGGCCGAAGGCGTACGGGACGGCCATCTCGCCCCCCGCCAGATCGGCCACCTCGTCCTGACGTCCTTCCTCGGCGGCACCCGGCCCCTCGCCCCGCCGCCCGCACCCTGACCGCTCCACCCCGTGCACACCTCTGAACGGAACTTCATGCACACCCCCGCGCAGGACTCCCGTCGATGGATCGTCCTGGCGATCCTCTCCGGCAGCCTCCTGCTCATCTCCATGGACACCACCATCCTCAACGTGGCCTTCCCCTCCCTGGTGGGCGACCTCCGGCCCGGGGCGGTCCAGCAGCTGTGGATCATCGACATCTACGCGCTCGCCCTGTCCGGCCTCCTGGTCACCGCAGGCGCGCTCGGTGACCGCTGGGGCCGCAAGCGCCTCCTCATGGCGGGCTTCGGCATCTTCTCGCTGGCCTCGCTCATCGCCGTGTTCTCCACCGAGGCCTGGCACGTGATCGCGGCCCGCGCCCTGCTCGGCATCGGCGGCGCGGCGATCATGCCGTCCACCCTGTCGATCCTGCGCGGCGTCTTCACCGATGCCAAGGAACGCGCCTTCGCCCTCGCCGTCTGGGCCGCCGTCTTCGGCGGCGGCATGGCCTTCGGGCCCGTCGTCGGCGGCCTCCTGGTCCAGGACTACGGTTGGCACTCCGCCTTCCTCCTCAACCTCCCCGTCGCCGCCGCGATCGTCGCCGCGGGCCTGCGCTACCTCCCCGAATCACGCTCCCCGCTCAGCACCGGCCGCTGGGACTGGTGGGGCGTCGGCCAGTCCGTCGTCGGCATGCTCGCCCTCGCGGGCGGCATCAAGCAGCTCGGAAAGAGCGGTGTCGCCGACCCGCTGCCCTGGGCCCTGCTCCTCGTCGCCGCCGTCTCGCTGACCGTCTTCGTACGCCGCCAGCTGCGCGTGGAACACCCGCTGCTCCAGGTACGGCTGTTCACCAAGCCGGCCTTCGGCGTCGCGGCCGCCGCGATCTTCCTGCCCATGGTGGGCATGGGCGCCATCCTGTTCCTGGTCACCCAGTGGTTCCAGTACGGACAGGGCTACAGCCCCCTGGAGGCCGGACTGCGCCTGCTGCCCGCCCCGCTCGCGCTGATCTGCGCCTCGATGATCGCCCCCACGCTGATGCAGCGGTTCGCGATCCGGCACGTGCTGGGCGCGGGACTGGTCGTACTGGCCGCCGGCATGGCCCTGCCCTGGACCTTCCAGCAGTTCACCGACCTCGGCTACCCCGCCTTCGCCGCCGCCCTGACCGTGATGGGCCTGGGCGCCGGCGTCGCGACCACCGTGGCCTCGGTCACCCTGATCTCCGCCGCGCCCGCGTCCCAGGTCTCCAGCGCCGCCGCCATCGAGGAGACCTGCTACGAACTCGGCTCGGCCATGGGCGTCGCCGTCCTCGGCTCGACCGCGGCCGTGCTCTACCGGGGCAACCTCCCCGTCCTCGACCTCGACGGCCCCACCACCGCATCGGTGCGCGACTCCGTGGGCGAGGCGGCCCACGCGGCCGACCGGCTGGGCGGAGCGGTCGGCCAGGCGCTGATCGACACCGCCGCACACGCCTACACCCTCGCGATCACCCCGGCGTTCCTCATGGCCGGAGGCCTCGCGGTCGCCGCCGCGGCCACCACCTGGGCGCTCATCCCGCACGACCTGCGGCCCACCGAGAACCACTGACCCGCAACGCGGGCGACACCGGCGCCGGCCCCAGGGTGGTGGTCCCCGGGGCCGCGCGGTGGCCCAGGCCGGTGCGGTAGGCGTCCAGGGCCGCCTCCGTCCGCCCCGAACGCCGCAGCAGGTCGCCCAGCAGCCGGCACAGATCGGCCAGATCGCCCGTCGCCCCACTGCGCTCCAGCAGCGCCAGCGCCCGGACGTAGTGCTGTTCGGCGGACTCGGTGTCGCCGCGCTCCTCGGCCATCAGGCCGAGCAGCCGGTGCGCTCCCCCCGCGTGCACGGCGCCGTGCCGGTCCCCGAGCTCCAGCAGCGCCGCCAGCAGCCCGGCCGCCTCCTCGTGGCGGCCGAGCCGGCGCAGTACGTCGGCCAGTTCCACCTCCACCTGCGCCGTGTACAGGGCCGCGCGGCGCGCCGACAGCATGTCCCGGGCCGTGCGCAGCTCCCGCTCGGCCGGGACGAGGTCGTCGTTCTGCGCGTGCACGTACCCGCGCATCCAGTGGCAGTGCGCCAGGTCGGTCCGCAAGCGCAACTGCCCGTAGATCGCCTGCGCCTTGGCCAGCGAGGCGTCCGCGTCGGCCACGCGTCCGTCGGCGAGGAAAGTGCGTGCCACCTGCCGGTGCATGCCCGCGACCAGCGCCGGATCGCTGACCTGCGGAGCCAGCGCCAGCGCGAGCTCGGCGGCGTGTGCGGCGCGGCCGTGGGCGCCCATGTCCATGTACGGGCCGATCACCGCCGCGTACAGCATCACCAGGGCCTCGGGATCGGCCAGCCCGCTCGCACCGAGTTCGTCGATGGCCGATTCCAGCAGGTAGCAGGCGTAGCGCAGCTCCCCGGCCAGCAGGTGCGCGACGGCGCGGCCGCGGATCGGACGGACCCGGCGGGGGAGCGGCTCGTCGGCCAGCAGCCGCTCGGCCGCCTCGAAGTGCGCTGTGGCCTCGGTCAGTTCGCCGCACTCCAGGGCGCAGTCGCCGAGCCCGAGCAGCGCCTCCGCCCGCTCGGGCGCCAGCCCCAGCCGCTCCGCGTCGGCGAGCAGACTCCGGTAGTGGACGGCCGCCTCGTCGGCGGCGCCGGTGGCCAGCGTCCGCTGGGCGTCGGTGAGCGCGAGGCGAAGCTCCGTCGCCACCCGGGCGGGGCGACCCGTGGCGAGCTCCTCGTACGAGACCCCGAGCCGCTCGGCGAGGAAGCGGAGCGCGGTCTCGGAGGGGCGGACCTTGCCCGACTCCAGGGTCGAGATGTAGGCAGGGGTGTAGGCGGGCTCGGCCAACTGCCTCTGTGTCATGCCGCGTTCCGCACGCAGCCGCTGAACCCTGCGGCCGATGTGCGCCGGTTCGTCCATGTAAACCCCCTCGTTGCTCGAACTCCCCAGTATTCAGGGGCCGCGGGCCATTGCGCACGCCTCGCGCTCCCCCTAATTTAAGCACCCGCTTCACTCCATTTATCGCGCTACTTAACTTGCTTTCCAGGGGGAGGACTTCATGGACTCGGCCATGTGTTCGGCCACAGATCCGGTCGGCGGGTCCCACAGGGGCTTCGCCACCCGAACCGTTCTGCGGGCAGCCGTCGCGGCGTCCTGCGCGGTCGCTGCCGTACTGGCGGCCGGACCGGCGGGGGCGGCGGTCCCGGCGGACGGACCCGCGACCGCCCGGGTGGAGGTGGAGATACCGGGGCCGGAACACGGCGGCGACGCCGGATCCGGCCACATCCGCGTCCCGGCGGCCACCGGACGGGGCGACAGTGCGGCCCGACTCTCCGACGCCGAACGGGCGGCCGACGGGGAAGTCGCCAAGATGATCGACAACGGTCCCACGGCCGACCGGCTCGACGTCGTCTTCATCGGCGACGGTTACACCGCTGCCGAGTCGGACCGGTTCCACGCCGACGCCCGGCAGAAGTGGGACGAGGTGACCGCGGTCGAGCCCTACAGCACCTACCGCAACCTCTTCAACGTCTGGACGGTCGACGCGGTCTCGCGTGACTCCGGGGTCTCCGGCGACCCGGACCCGGCCACCGTCCGCGACACGGCCCTCGGCTCGTACTTCTGGTGCGAGGACATCGAGCGGCTGCTCTGCGTCGACCAGCCCAAAGTCGACTCCTACGTGGCGAAGGCACCCGAGGCCGACCTGGTCGTCGTCCTGGCCAACAGCGCCAAGTACGGGGGAGCGGGCTACAACGAGCCCAGCGCCACCCTCGGCTACGAGGGGATCTCGACCGCCTCGGCGGGCCACGCGAAGTCGGGGCAGGTCGCCATCCACGAAACCGGCCACTCGCTGGGCAAGCTCGCCGACGAGTACTTCTACCCCGGCGTCCCGGGGTACGAGAAGTACACCGGCCCCGAGCCCGCCGACTCCAACAGCTCCACCCTGCCCGCCGACCGGATGGCCGCGGAGCGGGCCAAGTGGCACCGCTGGCTCGGCGAGGAGTCGCCCGACGGCGGTACCGTCGGCGCGTACGAGGGCGGCGGCTACTTCACCACCGGGCTGTACCGGCCCACCGACAACTCCCTCATGCGGGTGCTCGGGAAGCCGTTCAACCTCCCCGGCGTCGAGGCGATGATCGGCGGGTTCTACCGGCACGCGAAGCCCGTCACCGCGCTCACCCCGACCGACCGCACTCTGCGGGCCCGGCAGACGGCCCGGGCGGCGGTACCGGCGCTCACCGGCTCCGACGGGCGCCGACTCGTGGTCCGCTGGTACCTGGACGGCAGGGAGCTGAAGCGGTTCGCCGGCCGGACCGAGGTACGTGTCGCGGACCTGCGGCTGTTCGACCTCAGGACCCACCGGCTGTCGGTCACGGTCGAGGACCGCACGCCGGCGGTGCGCGACCCGGAGATCGCCCGCACCCTGCGGTCCACGGTCGAGTGGAAGGTGCGCCTCTGACGCCTTCGGCACCACGGGCGGCTCGACCGGACCCGGCCGCCCGGCCACCCGCCCGGCGACCCGGCGGCCCTCCGGGAAGGGGCCACCCGGGGCCGGCGCACCCCCGACGCTCTGATCGGCGGTTGACGCGACGACGACGGGCCCGGGGGCTTGCCCCGCCCCGCCGCGGGGCGCCCCCCCCGCCGCCCACCAGGCGCCCCCCGGCCCCGCCCCCCGGGAAAACGCCCCAAACGAC
>NZ_JBSGQV010000021.1:0-114519 GCF_053606025.1 Streptomyces sp. NPDC055254
CCGCATGACACGTGGCCCGGGGACCACACCCGCTTCTGTGCATACGCGGCCCCCGCCGGCTACCCTGGTGTGGCGGGCCCGGCCGCTTCGCTCCGTACGGTTCGCGCGGCGCCGCTAGCGTCGGTAGAGCCAGCCGGCGACGGCATGTCCGATGACGACGTAGACCACGGCGGCGGTGCCGTAGCCGACGACGACCTGGACCCACTCGCGGCTGAAGGTGAACAGGTCGTACGACCAGCCGGCCAGCCAGCTGGCGGCGTCGTGGATGAAGTCGACCAGGCCGTTGCCCTGGTTCGCTTCCAACAGGTACAGGAGGATCCACAGGGCGATCACCAGGGCCAGCACGTCCGCCACCAGTGCGACGGCTCGGCCGGCCTTACCGCTTCTTCGGGTTTGTACTCGGGTGTGAGAGCGCATGCACCCCGTTTTGCCGCGAAGGCGCGCCGCAAACCCGAACGGGCCCCCCAACTGGCGCAGCGACGGGCCCGGGGTGAGGCTGCGGGGGACACCTGAGTCCCCGGAGGAAACCGTGTCCATCCCCACGACCGTCCGATTCCGCCGTACGCTCCTGGCGGTGTTCCTGTCCACCTCACTGCTCGCCGGTGCCACCGCGTGCGGCGGTGGCGGCAGCGGCTCCGCCGGTGCCAGCAGCCAGGCGGGGGAGGTGGTGTCGCCCGCCGCGGCCGCCGAGCTGGCAGCCCTCGCCGCCGCCGAGCCGGCCGCCGCCGAAGCCGACGAGCTGGCCGCCGTGACCCCCTCGCCCACCACGTCCGCCGAGCGGCAGAAGTTCGCCAAGACGCGCTTCGTCGCCAACGCCGGGCTCGCGGCCGGAGCCACGTACCAGTGGATCGTCAAGCCGTACCGCGAGGGCAAGTTCAAGAAGGGCGCCAACGGCCGTACCTTCGCCCTCATCAAGGCCGGTCTCGCCGGTGCCTTCGCCTACAACCGGCTGAAGGCGGCCGCCCAGAACGCCAAGGGCGACCCGCTGCTGTCGAAGGCGATGGTCCCGCTGACCGCGGGCATCGAGTCCCTCAAGGGCCTCGGCGCCAAGCTCCGCAAGGGCGAGGCGGGTGACGCCGACATCGACGCCTTCAACAACGTCATCGGCGGCGTCAAGGAAGCGGGCCAGGGCGCGGGCGCCACGGTCACCGACAAGGTCCCGAGCCTGTCCCAGCTGGGCGGATAGTCCGCCCGGCCTGCTTCAATGGTCGCGTGATCGAGATCGTGGTGGCCGTCCTCGCCGCCGCCGGAGCCGGCTGGCTCCTGCGGCGCAAGCACCTCGCGCGGACGGCCGCCGCTCCCGTGCCCGGGATCCCCGGCATGGCCCGCACGCCCGCCGGCGCGGGCCGCTGGCGGCCGGGCCGGGTGTACGCCGACCAAGGCGGGGCCCGCTGGGTCCCGCAGCGCGGGGAGCCCCTGCCGCTGCCCGGGGCCCGCGCCACCGGTGTGCGGGTGCCCTCCGTGAGGGAGGGCATGTCCATCAACCCCGGCTCGCGGATCGTCACCTGCGTCTACGACGGCGGCGCCGGCATCGAGATCGCGGTCATGGCGCTGGACCTGCGCGAATTCCTGGAGGCCGTGCCCCAGGCCGCCGGGCCGGAGTCCTGACGGTCCAGGCTCCGGACGGCTCCGGCCGCGGCACTAGCTGTTGAGTTCCGCCAGGACGCGCAGGGTGTGCGGGTCGGGGGCGGTGAGGAGCAGGTCGGTCACGGGGCCCTCGCGCCACAGCTCCAGCCGCTCGGCGATCCGTTCGCGCGGCCCCACCAGGGAGATCTCGTCGGCGAACGCGTCCGGGACGGCCAGTACGGCCTCCTCCCTGCGGCCCGCGAGGAAGAGTTCCTGGATGTGGCGGGCCTCGTCCTCGTAGCCCATGCGGGCCATCAGGTCGGCGTGGAAGTTGCGGGCCGCGTGGCCCATGCCGCCGATGTAGAAGCCGAGCATCGCCTTGACGGGCAGGAGGCCCTCGGCGACGTCGTCGCACACCTTGGCCCGGGCCATTGGCGCGATCATGAACCCGTCGGGAAGGTCGGCCAAGGACGCCCGGTGGACGTCGGTGCGGGTCGGCGACCAGTACAGGGGGAGCCAGCCGTCGGCGATGCGGGTCGTCTGGGCGATGTTCTTCGGCCCCTCGGCGCCCAGCAGGAGCGGCAGGTCGGCCCGGAGCGGATGGGTGATGGGTTTGAGCGGTTTGCCGGTTCCGGTGCCGTCCTCGCCCCGGTAGGGGTGGCTGTGGAAGCGGCCGTCCAGCGTGACCGGGCCCTCGCGGCGCAGCACTTGGCGGATGACGTCGACGTACTCGCGGGTCGCGGTGAGCGGGCCGGCGGGGAAGGGACGCCCGTACCAGCCCTCGACCACCTGGGGTCCGGACAGGCCCAGGCCGAGCATCATCCGGCCGCCGGAGAGGTGGTCCAGGGTCAGGGCGTGCATGGCGGTGGCGGTGGGCGTACGGGCGGCCATCTGCGCGATGGCCGTGCCCAGGCGGATGCGGGAGGTGTGCGCGGCGATCCAGGTCAGCGGGGTGAAGGCGTCGGAGCCCCAGGCCTCGGCCGTCCACACCGAGTCGTACCCGAGGTTCTCGGCCTCGGTGGCGAGGTCGAGGTGGGCCGGGTCGGGGCCGCGGCCCCAGTAACCGAGTGCGAGTCCGAGGCGCATGGACGGTCCCCTCCGCGGCGGCCTGCGCCGACGCTCCTGTCCGTATCTGACGATACGTCAGACGGCTTGTCAGGGGGCGACTGTAGGGCACCGGCCCGCCGCCGGGAAGGGGAAGCCGCGACGCGCGGTCGGCGGGCCCCGTGAACGACGGCGGGCCGGGCTGAGGGGATGATCCCTCTGCCCGGCCCGTCGGCGCTCACGTGTCGCGGATCAGCCGCGCTGGATGCCCGAGGTGTCGTTCAGGACGCCGCGCCGGCCGTCCTGGGTCTGGGCGATCAGCGTGGCCGGGCCGCGCTGCTCCACGGCCAGGTACCAGGTACCCGGGGCGAGTTCGGCGATCGGGGTCGGGGAGCCGTCCTCCCCGAAGAGGGGGCGGGCCACCGGGACCGCGAACCAGAACGGGGTGAAGTCCGCGGCGGGCGCCGGAGCCTGGTGGCCCGCGTCGTGCCGGCCCGGCGCGGGCGTCGGGCTGCCGCCGTACGGCGGGACGGGCTGCGGGGTGGCGCCGTAGGGCTGCTGCTCACCCGGGTAGCCGTAGCCGCTGCCCGGCTGGGGCTGGCCGCCGTACGGCGGGACCGCGGCGGGGCGCGCCTCGGGCAGGAGCGGCCCGGCGAGCGCCGGGATCTTCGCGCCGGCGACGGCCGCACCGGCCAGGACCAGCGTGGCGAGCAGGGAGATGATCGCGCCGGCGCCCAGGTCGAGGCTGCTCGGGCAGGTGATCAGCGACCACAGCGAGGACCACGCGGCGGAGACGGCCAGCACGGTGCCCCACGCCGTCAGCGGCAGGCCCAGGACCTTGCGGGTCTCGGGCTGGAAGCGGCCGGCCACGAGCAGGCCGGCCGCGATGAAGCCGAGCAGGAAGACGCTGGGCAGCACCAGCCGGTAGGCGTCGGTGTCCCACGCGCTCGGGAGGTCGCCGCCGGTGGTGGAGTAGAAATCGAGGAACGAGGCGATGAACAGCAGCACCGCTGCTCCGATCACCACGCCGTCGCCTCGAGTGAGGGAGCGGATGTTCACGTCTCAGGTGTCCTTCTCGGTCTCGGTCGTCTCGTGGTGCCGCGGTCGCAGACCAGGCCTGGAGCGGGGCGGGCGGCACCATCGTACGGACGTCTCCCGCGACCGAGGGGGTCGGGTCGGCGAGCGGTCCCGGCGGGACTCCCGTCGCACCTACCCGCCGAGGAACCCTACGATGCCGTCCGCGATGCCCTGGGCCGCCTTCTGCCGCCACTCCGGACTCGTCAGCAGCGCCGCGTCCTTGGCGTCACGCATGTTGCCGCATTCGACGAACACCTTGGGCTGTGTTGACAGGTTCAGTCCGCCGAGATCGTCGCGGACGACCAATCCCGTGCCCCCGCCCAGGTAGTTGGCGGGCGAGGTGCCGGTGGTCCGGGCGAAGTTCCCGGCGATCCGCTCGCCCAGCAGCCGGGACGGACCGACGATCTTCGCGGTGTCGGCGCCGCCACCCTTCACCTCGGCCGGGAGGATGACGTGGAAGCCCCGGTTCCCCGAGGACGCCCCGTCCGCGTGGACGGAGACCACGGCGTCCGCCTTCGCCTCGTTGCCGATGCGGGCGCGCTCGTCGATGCACGGGCCCCACGGGCGGTCCGCCTGGTGGGTGAGGGACACCTTCACGCCCTGCGTTTCCAGGATGCTCCGCAGTCTGAGTGAGACGTCGAGGGTGAACTCGGCTTCCATATACCCGGAGTTGGTGGTGGTGCCGGTGGTGTCGCACTCCTTGCTGTTCGTGCCGATGTCCACGTGCTCGTTGATCTCGTCGGTGTGCCGGAAGTTGCCCGTGTTGTGGCCGGGGTCGATGACGACGGTCCGACCCGCCAGGGCCTTGGCGGGGGTCGGTGCAGCGGGGGCGGGCGTCGACGCGGCGCCGCCGTCCGGGCTCCCGGCCGGTACCACGCGCGGCTTCGCGTCCTGCCCGCCGGGCCCGGCCCCGGCCAGGGCCTGGGTCAGTACCCAGCCCGCCAGGCAGGCCGGGGCCAGCGCCGCGACCGCGACGACGAGGGTGGAGCGTCGGGTGAACCAGGGCCGCTCCGGGGAGGCCGGCGGTGCGGACTCGGGGGGCGGGGGGATGTCGTCGTTGCGCACGCGGCGATGCTAGACCGGGGCCCCGCGCCGGATGCGGACTGAGCCATTGGAGGGCGTGGTGTGCTTATCGGAGATATGCCCTGGCCGCTGCGGGGCGAAGGGTGCCCGCAGACTAGATGCCGGCCCCGGTGCGGCGCAGGACGCGCAGCGAGTCGGTCACCGACACCTCCTCGAAGGCGCCGGAGGCCAGCGCGCGCAGGTAGATCCGGTACGGGGCCCGGCCGCCGTCCGCCGGGTCCGGGAACACGTCGTGGATGACCAGCGTCCCGCCCACGGCCAGGTGCGGGGCCCAGCCCTCGTAGTCGCCGTTGGCGTGCTCGTCGGTGTGCCCGCCGTCGATGAACAGGAAGCCGAGCGGTCCGCCCCAGGCCGCCGCGACCTGCGGGGACCGGCCGACGACCGCGATGACGTGGTCCTCCAGCCCGGCCCGGTGGAGGGTGCGGCGGAAGGTGGGCAGCGTGTCCATCAGCCCGACCTCCGGGTCCACGACCGTCGGGTCGTGGTACTCCCACCCGGGCTGCTGCTCCTCGCTGCCCCGGTGGTGGTCGACGGTGATCGCGGCCACCCCCGCCTCACGGGCGGCGTCGGCCAGCAGGATCGTGGAGCGGCCGCAGTACGTCCCGACCTCCAGCAACGGCAGCCCGAGCGCCCCGGCTTCGAGGGCGGCCCCGTAGAGGGCGAGCCCCTCGCGTACGGGCATGAACCCCTTGGCCGTCTCGAAGGCGGCGAGGGTCTCCGGCTTGGGGGTGGCGGCCATGTGTTCCTCCGGCGGTGCGCGTGTGTGGCGGCCCATGCTGCCCTACCGCCCGGTAGCGAGCCAGAGCGGGGCAGTTGCGGGATTCCGGCCACCGGAGTGCGATCGCCTCACTACGCTCGGCTACGGAACGACCGATGAACTTGGGGGTGACCGTCCCATGGTCCTGTCCCGCGACCTCGACCCCAGCGCCTCGCCGCTGGACTACTACGGCTACGAACTCCGCCGCCTCAGGGAGGCCGCGGGGCTGAAACAGGCGCAGTTGGGCGACGTCATCTTCTGCACCGGCTCGTTGATCGGCCAGGTGGAGACGACGAAGCGGGTGCCGACCCGCGACTTCTCGGAGCGCCTGGACGCGGCGCTCGGTACGGACGGGCACTTCTCGCGCCTGGTGGGGCTGGTCCTGCGGAGCGTGCTGCCAACGTGGTTCCAGGCGTACGCGGAGATGGAGGCGAGGGCCGCGTACATCTCGACCTTCCAGGCGCAACTGGTCTACGGGCTGCTGCAGACGGAGGAGTACGCGCGGGCGGTGCTGGGCGTGCGGAACAAGAAGAACCTCGACGCGCGGGTGGCCGCCCGTATGGAGCGCCAGCGGATCCTCGACCGCGAGAACCCGCCACTGATGTGGATCGTGCTGAGCGAGGCCGTGCTGCACCAGGAGATCGGCGGCCGGGAGGTCATGCGGAGCCAACTCACCCACTTGCTGGATCTCCGGAGGCGGTCGTGGGTGAGGGTGCAGATCTTGCCCTTTGCAGCGGGCGCGCACACGGGCCAGATGGGTTCTTTCAACATCCTGCGCTTCGACGACGACCCGGATCTCGTCTACACCGAGGACTTCGTGCAGGGTCACATGACGGCCAATCCGCAGGCTCTGAGGGAAGGTTCGCTCCGATACGATCAATTGCAGGCTGCCGCTCTTTCCTTGGAGGACTCGGCGGCGCTGATCGCCCGCGTATTGGAGGAACGCTATGGACAACCAGCACTTGACGGGCGCGGACTGGCGTAGGTCTTCGTACAGCGGAGACACCGGCGGCGACTGTGTCGAGTGCGCGCCGCTCCACGGGGCCGCCTGGCGGAAGTCCTCGTACAGCGGCGACACCGGCGGTCAGTGCGTCGAGGTCGCCGCGCAGCCCTGCCTGGTCGCCGTGCGGGACTCGAAGAACCCGGACGGGCCGGCCTTCACCGTCCGTCCTGCCGCCTTCGCCGCCTTCGTGAGGGCCGTCTCCGTATGATCCGCCCCTGATCGGGGAGAGGGGCGGGGCATGGAGCAGGTGGGGGCGTCGGGTCCCGCGCGCGTCGGGCCGTTCGAGGTCGTCGGGGTGCTCGGGCAGGGTGGGATGGGCCGGGTGCTGCTGGGCGCCGGGCCCGACGGGCGGCTCGTCGCCGTCAAGCAGGTGCTCGCGCGCTTCGCCGACGACGAGGGCTTCCGGGCCCGGTTCCGGCGGGAGGTCGCCGCCTCGCGGAAGGTGTCCGGGGCCTACACGGCCGCCGTGATCGACGCCGACCCGGACGCCCCGACGCCCTGGCTCGCCTCGGTGTTCGTGGCCGGGCCCTCGCTCGGCGACGTCGTGGAGTCGGCCGGGGTACTGCCCGAGGACGTCGTGCGGCGCCTCGCGGCGGGGCTCGCTGCCGCCCTCGCGGAGATCCACCGGGCCGGGCTCGTGCACCGCGACCTCAAGCCCGCGAACGTGCTGCTCGCCGAGGACGGCGTACGGGTCATCGACCTCGGTATCGCGCGGGCGACGGAGTCGGCGGTCGAGGACGACACCGGGCTGACGCGGACCGGTTGGGTCGTCGGGTCGCCCGCGTACATGTCGCCCGAGCAGGCGGAGAGCAAACCGCTCACGGCCGCAAGCGACGTGTTCTCGCTCGGCTCGGTGCTGGCCATGGCGCTCACCGGCCGCAGTCCGTTCGCCGGGCCGTCCGCGCTCAAGACGCTGTACGACGTGGCGCACACCGAGCCCGATCTGGATGGTGTCCCGGCCGGGCTGCGCGAACTGATCGCGAGCTGTCTGGCCAAGGATCCGGCCCAGCGGCCGTCCCCGGCGCGGCTGCGGGAGCTGATCGGTCCGGTCGCTCCGGCGGGCCGGCAGTGGCCCGCCGCCGTGTACGCGATGCTCGCCGCGCAGCGGGCCGAGATCGACCGGCTGCTGGGCGAGGGGCCCGTGGCCGTACCCGCATCGGAACCCGAGACGGGGGAGTCGGACGCGGACGGGAGGGCGGACGACGCCCCGCCCATCTCGCCCGCCCCGCCCACCGCGCCCGAGCCGGTGCCGGCCGGTCGGCGGTGGCCCGTACCGCGCCGGTTCGCGGCGCTGGCGGCGGCCGGTGTCCTCCTGGTCGCCGGGACCGGGGTGGTGGCCTACGTACGGGAGCGGATGAACGCGCCCGTCGCCTACACGGCCGTCCCCGGCTGCCGGGAGGCGGACGGCAGGCTGCCGTTGCAGGGGCGGCCGTCCGGGGACACCGTGTCCAGCGACGCCGGGGGCGAGCGGAGGGGGTGCCGCTGGGAGGGCCTCGGCACCGCCGCCGCGCCGGCCGCGCTGGTCCGGTGGGACCTCAGGACCGGCGGGGACGCCGCACGCAACGCCGGTACGCAGCGGGACCGCTTCCGGATCGATGCGGCCGACGGGCGCCCGGCGACCGGTCTCGGCTTCGGAACAGAGGCCTACTGGGGTGCCGTCGGTGCCGACTGGACGTGCGTGCTCGCCGTCCGTGAGGGCAACCTCTCCGTCTGGGTCGGCCTGAACGCGCGCGCGTTGACGCGGCGGACCTGCGAGGCGCAGGCCGAGACCGTCGCCCGAGCCGCCCTCAGGTCCGCGACCCGCTGAGCCCGCGGCGGACCTCACCGCGGAGCAGGTCGCCGACGGTCCGGCGCTTCTTCTGCGGTGCGGCGGACTGCCCGCGCCGCACGTTCGCCGAGCCGTTCGCTCGGCTGACCGCCCCGTACGCGCGCTTCACCCCTCGGCTCGCCCACATCGGGGAACGCGTCGGGCTCGCACTCGCCGGACGAGCGGGAGCGCGGCCGGCTGACCAACTGGGCCTTCGTGCGGTCGGCGCCCCGGGCACGTCGAAATGTTCAGGGGTCCGGACCGTGCTGATCCTGCGCGGGCTGCGGATGATGGCGCTTCTCACGCTCCCTGTCCGCCGCTCAGGAGTGCGGCCGCAGCTGCTCTGTCTGTCGCGCGGCTTCAGCTGCGCATCATCGACATCAGCAGCTGGTGGGTTTCGCCGTCCGCGGCCACTACAAGTCCGCGGCCTGCCCGTCCGATCGGGCCGCCGTCGATCCCGGTGACTACGCAGCCGGCGGCCTGGCACAGAGCGATGCCGGCAGCGAAATGCACGCTCCCGGAAAGGTCACCGCCGTCCGTGACGTATGCGGCGCGCTTGCCCGCGGCGACCCAGGCCAACGCCAGAGTCGTGGACACGACCCGGGGCCGGAACCGTTCCACGAACCGGTGCTGGGTCAGCAAGTCCACAGCCCGGAAGCCGGGCGCGCTGGGAAACGGCGGATCCAGATTGACATCCACGAGTTGGGTGGCGGATGTGGGCGCCAGCTGGGCATCGGCACCCGCGTGTCGCACCCAGGCGGTCTCACCATCGGTGAAGAAGATCTCGCCGCTGAACGGGTCGGCCACTGCCGCCGCTCCGCCGCGCAGCGCCACGTTGACGGCCACGAGCATGTTGCCGACGGCGTAGTTCAGAGTGCCGCACAGGGGATCCACCAGCCACAGGCGCGCGGCCTCTGCGGCGCCCTGCTGTCCGCCCTCTTCGCCAAGCACAGCGTCATCGGGCCGGGCGGCACGGATGACGCTGAGGATCGTCTCCTCGGCCTCGACATCGGCGGCGGTGGCGAAGTCCCCGGCGCCCTTGTCGGTGCGGGCGAGTCGCCGGCCGTACATGCTGCGCACTACGTCCGCGCCGGCACGTGCCGCGGCTATCGCGACCTCGGCATCGTCAAGGCCCGCACAGGAGTTGGTCATGTCACGCAGGATATGGCGGCAGAGAGGCTCAGATCTTCGCCTGCCACTCCGAACGTCGTCAGTACGCCCCGAACGACCAGAAGACGCCCACCTCGTCGTCGGTCACCGCGATCAGGACATCCTGGTTACCGTGACCTCCGCGGACACGGCCTCCGCCACCACCTACTTCACCACGTACCGTGTCGACGGCTACAGCGAGGGTCTCGTACCGCCGCGGCCCCCGGTTCAGGTGGGGCACTACGAAGACACGTTCCGCAAGGTGGACGACACCTGGCTGCTCACCGCGCGGAGTCTCTTCCTCTCCTTCGCCGGTCCCACGGAACGCCTCGACGGGCCCGGCCAGTCATGAGAACGGCTCCCGGCCGACCGGCCATCAAGGGTCCTGCGCCGCGGGGAGTGGCACGCCACAGAACTTGAAAGAGGTCTTGCTCCGGCTGGAAGCGTCCGGGCCGGGCCGGGAAGAGCTCGTCCCGCTCGGCTACGAGGGCAGCTACCGGCGCGTTCGCGCCTACCTCCACCAACAGGCGCTCGACGGCGTTCGGCTCCCTGTGGAGCGCGGGCTGTCCGGCGGCGGCCCCTGCTGAGCCAGTGGTAGGTAGCCGCTGGCCGGAACTCCGACCCGGGCGAGGGGTCGGAGCGGGAACATCCTGATCTGACCTTCCGTCAGATTGAAACGTGTTCTAGTCTGCCGCGCATGGGCATCGGAATCACCGGGGAACAACGCGAGTTGGCCGAGGCCGTACGCGGCTGGGTGGCGCGGGCCGTGCCGGCCGAGGAGGTCCGCAAGCTGCTCGACACGCCGCCGCGGACCGGGGTGCGGCCCGCCTACTGGGACGCCATGGCCGCGCAGGGGCTGCTGGAGCCGCACCTGGAGGGCGGCACCCTGCTCGACCTGGCCGTCGTCGTCGAGGAGGCCGCCCGGGCCGCGCTGCCGGGGGCGTACCTGCCGAGCGCCCTGGCCTCCGTCCTGCTGGACCGGGCCGGGGCCGCGCCCCTCGCGGGCCGGGTCGGCGCCGTCGCGCTGGGGCTCGGGAGCCTGACCGCCGTGGCCGTCGAAGGCGGCGGGCACCTGCTCGACGGCTGCGCGCCCCCGGTGCTCGGCGCCGGCGAGGCCGATCTGGTGCTGCTCGCGGCGGAGGCGGCGCACGGCACGCGCTGGTTCGCCGTGGACGCCGCCGCGCTGGACATCCGTACGCAGGAGAGCGCCGACCCCACCCGCCCCACCGCCGAGGTGCGGGCGCGCGGTGTCGCCGTCCCGGCGGGCCGGCTGCTGGAGTTGGACGCGGCCCTGGTCCGGGACCTGGCCTGCACGCTCTTCGCCGCCGACGCCTGCGGCACCGCCGCTTGGGCGCTGCGCACGGCCGCCGAGTACGCCAAGGTGCGCGAGCAGTTCGGCCGGCCCATCGGCCGGTTCCAGGGCGTCAAGCACCTGTGCGCCGACATGCTGGTCCGGCTGGAGCAGGCCCGGGCCCTGGCCTGGGACGCCGCGAACAGCGCGGGCGAGCCCGCCGAGGTGCGGTCGCTCGTCGCCGCGCTCGCCGCCGGGACCGCGCTGGACGCCGCGTACTCCTGCGCCAAGGACTGCATCCAGATCCTCGGCGGCATCGGCTTCACCTGGGAGCACGACGCCCACATCCACCTGCGGCGGGCGCTCGTCGCCCGCCAGCTGTTGGGCCCCGGCGACGGGCACCGGGTGCGCGCCGTACGGCTCGCGGCGGCCGGAGCCCGGCGCGAGCTGCGGCTGGAGCTCCCCGCCGGAGCCGAGACGTACCGGGCGAGGGCCCGTGCCGCCATCGAGGACGCGCGCGGCCTGGATCCGGCGGCCGCCCGCCGTATCCTCGCCCCCACCGGGTACGCCGCCCCCTACCTTCCGCCCCCCTACGGACTCGGCGCCGGGCCGGTCGAGCAGCTCGTCGTGCAGCAGGAGCTGCGGGCGGCCGGGGTGAAGGTCGCGGACCTGGGGATCGCCACCTGGGTCGTGCCCTCGCTGATCGCCTACGGGACCGAGGCGCAGCGCGCGGCGTACGTACTGCCCACCCTGCGCGGCGAGCTGACCTGGTGCCAGCTCTTCTCCGAACCGGGCGCCGGATCGGACCTGGCCTCGCTGCGGACCCGTGCGGAGCGCATCGAGGGCGGCGGCTGGCGGATCAACGGGCAAAAGGTGTGGACCAGTTCCGCGCACACCGCCGACTTCGGCATCCTGCTGGCCCGCACCGACCCGGACGCGCCCAAGCACCAAGGCCTCGGCTACTTCGTCGTCGACATGCGCCGCACCCCGGGCATCGACGTCCGGCCGCTCAAGGAGATCACCGGCGAGGCCCTCTTCAACGAGGTGTACTTCGACGACGCGGAGCTCCCGGCGGATGCGCTGGTCGGCGCCCCGGACGGCGGCTGGCGCGTGGCCCGCAACACCCTGGGCAACGAGCGGGTCCACATGGCGGACCAGATGTCCTTCGACACCGGGCTGGAGGCGCTGATCGCCCGCTCCGCCGACCTCGACGCCACGTACCGGGCGCGGATCGGGGCGCTGGCCGCCGAGGCGCACGCCCTGGCGTGCATCGGGCTGCGCACCACGCTCCAGCAGGTCTCGGGGCTGGAGCCGGGCGCGGGCGCCTCCGTGCGCAAGCTCGTCCAGACCCCCCACCAGCAGCGGACCGCCGAGCTCGGGCTCGAACTGCTGGGCCCGGCGGGCGCGGTGCGGGAGGGGGCGGGTGAGCGGGCGGTGCACGGGATGCTCATGTCCCGCTGCCTGACCATCGCCGGGGGCACCACGCAGGTCCAGCTCAATGTCGTCGCCGAGCGGATTCTCGGCCTCCCGAGGGACTGAAGGGACACCAGGGGCATGAAGTCGTACATCGTGGGCGTCGGCATGACGAAGTTCGAGAAGCCGGAATCGCGGGACTGGCAGTACTGGGACATGGCGAAGGAGGCCGGCGCCGCGGCGCTCGCCGACGCGGGCGTGGAGTACGGGTTGGTGGAGCAGGTGCCGGTCGGCTACTGCTTCCAGGCCTCCACGGCCGGCCAGCGGGCCGTGTACGAGCTGGGACTGAGCGGGGTCCCGGTCTACAACGTGAACAACAACTGCGCGACGGGATCCACGGCGCTGATGATGGCGCGGCAGTTCGTGGAGGGCGGGATCAGCGACTGCGTGCTCGCGCTGGGCTTCGAGAAGATGAAGCGGGGCGCGCTGGGCGGTGGCGCGGACGGCGGCGACTTCACGACCTCACCGGTCGCCCGGCACTACGGGATCATGGCCGAGGGCCACGGCTTCGAGATGTCCCCGCCGACCGCGCAGATCTTCGGCAACGCGGCGCGCGAGCACATGGAGCGGTACGGGACCACGGCCGCGCAGCTGGCGGCGGTGGGCGCCAAGAACCACCGGCACTCCGCGAACAACCCGTACGCGCAGTTCCAGGACGTGTACGGGGTGGAGGAGATCCTCGCGGCGAAGCCGATCCACGATCCGCTGACGAAGCTCCAGTGCTCGCCGACCTCCGACGGCGCGGCGGCGGCCCTGGTGGTGTCGGAGCGGTTCCTGGTCCGGCACGGGCTGCACGGCAAGGCGGTCGAGATCGCCGGCCAGGCGATGACGACGGACACCGAGGCCTCCTTCTCCTCCGGGTCGTGCATCGACGTGGTCGGCAAGCCGATGACGGCGGCGGCGGCGCGGCAGGCGTACCAGGCGTCGGGGCTCGGGATCGAGGACGTGGACGTGGTGGAGCTGCACGACTGCTTCTCGGTCAACGAGCTGCTGACCTACGAGGCGCTCGGCATGTGCGCGGACGGCGCCTCGGGGAAGCTGGTGGAGAGCGGCGCGACGACGTACGGCGGGCGGTGGGTGGTGAACCCGTCCGGGGGGCTGATCTCCAAGGGGCACCCGCTCGGTGCCACCGGCCTGGCGCAGGCCGCCGAACTGGTGTGGCAGCTGCGCGGGGAGGCGGGGGCGCGGCAGGTGGCCGGGGCGCGGATCGGGCTGGCGCACAACATCGGCCTGGGCGGCGCCGCCGTGGTGACACTGCTGCGCAGGTAGCGCAGGTAGCGCAGGTAGCGCAGGTAAGGCGGGTAGCCCGGGTGCGCGCCGCGCGCGGGGGCCGCGGGCGGGCACGACCGCGAGCGGGCCCGCGGGTCGCAGCGCCGGCCTCCGCCTGCCCCGTCGATCCCCCCGGATCGGCGGGGCGGGCGGATGCCGCGGCGGCGGTCACGGCGCGTCGAGCGCCGGATCCACCACCGTCTCGCCCGTCGAGGCGCGTCGGACCGCGTCCGCCAGCTCCTCGATCGGGCCGTCCCGCAGGACCAGCCCCGCCGCACCCGCGGCGAGGACCGTGTCCCGCAGACCCGGGTGCGCCGATCCCGTCAGGACCAGCACCCGGCACTCGGGGTCGTCCGCGAGCAGGGCCCGTACCGCGTCGGCCTCCTCGACCAGGGCCACCGCGGGCCGGGCCGTCGGGGACGCGACCACCTCGATGTCCGGCTGGAGACCGAGCCGGAGCGCCAGGGCCGGGTTCGGCGGGTCCAGCAGGACCCGTAGGGAGCGGGTCGGGCGGTGATCCGCGGGCATTTCCTCCACCGGGCCAGATTAGTGCCCCGCGCTCCGATCCGGCCACAAGTCCGGCCGCAACACGCGTGACCGGAACCGTATCTGACGTAGAGTCAGGACTCTTCCCAACTGCGGGGGCCTGCGTTATACCTTTCCTTCACCGGCCTAGAACGCGTTCTAGAACCGGCCCGTGTGCGACCTCGGTGCGGTCGACGGTGCGGACGTCCGCACCGAGGTCTTCCAAGGCAGCGCTTCTTCGAGAACAGGGAGCAGCACCCCCATGCCGATCGATGCCGCCAAGGCCCTCGCCGCCGAACCCCGCCAGGGGGACATCGGCTGGGACCACAAGGACATCCAGCTGTACCACCTCGGCCTCGGTGCGGGCCTGCCGGCCACCGACCCCGACGAGCTGCGCTACACCCTGGAGTCCAAGCTCCACGTCCTGCCCAGCTTCGCGACCGTCGCCGGCGCCGGCATGGCCATGCTGGGCGGGCTCGCCGCTCCCGGGATCCGGGTCGACCTCGCGTCCGTCCTGCACGGCGGCCACTCCATCGAGCTGCACCGGCCCATCCCCGTCAAGGGCCGGGCCACCTCCAGCTCCAAGGTCGCCGCCGTCTACGACAAGGGCAAGGCCGCGGTGATCGTGCTGCGCTCCGAGGTCGCGGACGCCGACGGGCCGCTGTGGACCAGTGACGCGCAGCTCTTCGTACGGGGCGAGGGCGGCTTCGGCGGCGAACGCGGCCCGTCCGTGCGGGAGGAGCTGCCCGAGCGGACGCCCGACCGCATCGAGGAGCGCGGGATCCGGGAGGAGCAGGCGCTGCTGTACCGCCTCTCCGGCGACTGGAACCCGCTGCACGCCGACCCCGAGTTCGCCGAGCTGGCCGGCTTCGACCGGCCGATCCTGCACGGCCTGTGCTCGTACGGGATGACCCTCAAGGCCGTCGTCGACACGGCACTCGGCGGGGACGTGTCCCGGGTGCGGGCCTACCGCACGCGCTTCGCCGGGATCGTCTTCCCCGGCGAGACGCTGCGCATCCGGATGTGGGCCGAGCCCGGCCGGGTCCTGGTGTCGGTGACCGCCGCCGAACGGGACGACGCGCCGGTCCTGGCCGACACCGTCGTCGAACACGCGTAGCAGCACCACGCGTAGCAGCACAACGCGTGACAGCACCACGCGTCACCAGCACCACGCGTCACCCGGACCGACAGAAGGAGCCGCACCGTGCGCGCAGCACTGCAGAGCGAGATCGGCCAGGACAAGCTGGAAGTCGTCGACGACATGGAGGCCGTGGGCCTCGGTCCCGGCAAGGTGAAGATCCGGATCAAGGCCACCGGCCTGTGCCACTCCGACCTCTCCGCGATGAGCGGCGTCCTGCCGCAGCCCGCCCCCTTCATCCCCGGCCACGAGGGCTCCGGGGTGATCGCCGACGTCGGTGACGGAGTCACCGGCCTGGCGCAGGGCGACCGGGTCCTCGTGTGCTGGCTGCCGCCGTGCGGCCGGTGTCCGTCCTGCGGGCGCGGTCAGGGACACCTGTGCATGGCGAGCCTGGTCAACGCGGGCACCCCCAACTTCCGGCGCGCGGGCGGGGACGTCTTCGGCTTCGCCGCGACCGGCACCTTCGCCGAGGAACTCGTCGTCGATGCCAGGTGCGCCGTACCGATCCCCGACGACGTGCCCTTCGACATCGCCGCCCTGATCGGCTGCGGCGTCACCACCGGCCTGGGCGCGGCCATCAACACCGCCCAGGTGCAGGCGGGCTCGTCCGTCGCCGTCATCGGCTGCGGCGGAGTCGGCGTATCCGTCATCCAGGGCGCCAAGGTGCAGGGCGCCGCGCAGATCGTCGCCGTGGACCCGGTGCAGTCGCGGCGCGAGGCCGCCCTGCGCTTCGGGGCCACCGAGGCGGTCTCCCCGGACGCCTTCGACGACGCCAAGCACCGGATCACCGGCGGCGAGGGCTTCGACTACGTCTTCGAGGTGGTCGGCAAGTCCGTCACCGCGCAGACCGCGTACCGGATGACCCGCCGCGGCGGCACGGTCTGCGTGGTCGGCGCGGGCGCGCTCGACGACAACTTCCAGATCGACATGTTCTCGCTGTTCTTCGACGAGAAGCGGATCCTGCCGTCGCTGTACGGGGGCGGGGACGTGCTGCGTTCCTACGAGCGCACCATCGCGCTGTGGCGGGCCGGCCGGGTGGACCTGGAGAGCCTGATCACGCACCGGGTGCGGCTCGCGGAGGTCAACGACGCCCTCGACCAGATGCGGACGGGCACGGCACTGCGCACCTGCATCGAGATCTGACCCGCGGGCCGCAGCCCGGCCCGCCGCTCGACCCACCGACCGCATCGAGAGGAATCCGGTACATGTCGCTCCCACTTGAGGGACTTTCCGCCGTCGTCACCGGCGCGGGCCGCGGGCTCGGCCGGGCCGAGGCGGTCGAGCTGGCCCGCCTCGGCGCGAGCGTGGTCGTCAACGACTTCGGCCAGCCCGGCCGGGACGGCTCCGGGGAGGCCTCGGCCGCCCCGGCGCAAGAGGTCGCCGCGCAGATCCGCGCGGCGGGCGGGCAGGCGGTGGCACACCTGGGGGACGTGGCCGACTTCGAGCAGGCGCGCGAGCTGGTGGAGCTGGCGGTGCGCAGCTTCGGGAAGCTCGACGTCCTGGTCAACAACGCGGGCATCCTGCGCGACCGGATGGTCTTCTCGATGTCGGAGGCGGAGTGGGACTCGGTGATCCGGGTCCACCTCAAGGGCCACTTCAACACCACGCACTTCGCTTCCGCGCACTGGCGGGAGCGCTCGAAGGCGGCGGGCGGCCCCGTCTACGGCCGGATCGTCAACACCTCCTCCGAGGCCTTCCTCGGCGGTTCGGCCGGCCAGCCGAACTACGCCGCGGCCAAGGGCGGCATCGTGGGCCTGACCACCTCGACCGCCCTCGCCCTGGCCAAGTACGGGGTGACGGCCAACGCCATCTGCCCGCGCGCCCGCACCCGGATGACCGAGGACGTCTTCGCCGGCTTCGAGGTCCCGGAGGAGGGCAGGCTCGACGCCCTCGCCCCCGAGCACGTCTCCCCGCTCGTGGGCTACCTGGCCTCGCCGGCCTCGGCGAAGGTGAACGGCCAGCTGTTCGTCGTGCACGGCGGGATCGTGGTCGTGATGGAACGCCCCAGGGTGGCGGCGAAGTTCGACACCACCAAGGAGGCCTTCTCCTACGAGGAGCTCGACGAGGTGCTGACCCCGCACTACGACGCCCGCCCCGCGAACGAGACCTTCGCGGCGACGGAGGTCCTGGGCCTCAAGCACGGCTAGGGCCGTGACCGGCCAGGTCCGCCGGTGGGGCCGGACCGCGCGGGAGGCGGGCCGGCCCCCCGGGGTGCCCGGGGTCAGACCGAGGCGAGCGGGGCCTGCTGCAGCGGCACCGGGCGCGGCGCGGCGGGCGCGGGCGAATCCAGGCGGACCTGCGGCGGAGGGCTGACCGGCAGCGCCGTCCCGAGGATCCCGCACGGCACCTCGGGGGTCGCGTACGGGAGGTGCAGCCGGCCCTGCGCGGTCCACAGCCCCGCCCCGCCCAGCCAGCCCACGGGGGCGCCGAGCCGGAAGACCTGCCGGTCGGCGGGCCGCCACAGGCCGATGACGCCCTCGGGCAGCCGCAGCGCGACCCCGCAGGACTCCGGCATCAGAGCCTGGCCCGGCTGCACCGCGAAGGGCGCGGCCACGGCCCCCTCCGCGCGCAGGCACTCCGGGAACCGGACCGGCAGCGAACTGCCCAGCACCCCCCAACCCAGCCGGGGCTCGCCCGGGGCGTCGGAGCGGATCAGCAGGAGTCCGCTGTCCGCGTCGGCCAGCAGCAGCCGGTCGTCGCTGTCCTCCGTGATCTGGAGCAGCGGGGAGACCTCGCCGCCGCGCCCCAGGTCGACGGCGACGGCTTTGGTGGCGCCGTCGAGCTCGCGGTCCAGGGCCAGCAGCCGGCCCGCCCGGTCCAGCCAGACGCCGCCGGAGCAGCGGCCCGGTACGCAGGCGACCCGCAGCGGTCCGGCGCCGGTGCCGGTGACCCGCCACAGCGTGGTCGCGGTGTCCGTGACCGCCAGGGCGAAGGCCCCCGCTCCGTCCGGCGACGGCGGCAGCAGGCGGACCCGTAGGCCGTCCTCCGCCTCCACCGAGCCCAGCTGGAGCTCTCCGGTGCGGGGCCCGCCCGCGGCGCCGCCCGTCGGGTAGAGCAGGGCGAAGGCGTGCCGGTCGGCCACCCGCCGGTGGATCAGCACCCGTCCGTCGGCCAGCGGCAGCACCTCGCTGTCGGCCTCCTCGGGCTGGCCGAGCGGCAGCGGCACCGCGTACGGCTCGGGCCCGGTCAGGGTCCAGCGCTCCGCGTAGCGCGCCTCGCCGTCCCCGGCGAGCCTGGCGGCGTACGAGCCGTCCGCGGCGATCGTGAACGGGGCCGTGGTCGTCATTTCGATGGCACAGACAGTCATCCGGGCCGTCACCTCCGGGCAGGAAGGTAGTTTTCGCACCCCCACCCGACCGGCATGAACAACTCCGCTTCACACATACGGGTGGCCGGGCGGCGGTTCGCCTGTGCCGGTCGAGGCGATTGTGCTGTGCGATATCGGGGCGTTCGGGGCACCCGGGCCGGCGGCCTCCGGCACGGCGGGGGGCCGCGGGCGGCGGCGCGGGCCGGGGCACGGGGCCCGCAGGGTCGTCCTGACCGGGACGGTCGCACCGGACGGTAGCCTTGGGCCGTGCCCCGTCTCTCTGAAGTCATCGCCGCGCTGGACGCTCTCTGGCCCCCCTCGCGGGCCGAGGAGTGGGATGCCGTCGGCACCGTCTGCGGCGACCCCGACGCCGAGGTCACCCGAGTGCTGTTCGCCGTCGACCCCGTACAGAAGATCGCCGACGAGGCGCTGAAGCTGGGCGCCGACCTGATCGTCACCCACCACCCCCTCTACCTGCGGGGCACCACCACCGTCGAGGCCGGCACCTTCAAGGGCCGCGTCGTGCACACGTTGATCAAGAACGACATCGCGCTGCACGTCGCCCACACCAACGCCGACACCGCCGACCCCGGCGTCTCCGACGCCCTCGCGGGCGCCCTCGACCTGCGGATCACCGGCCCGCTGGTCCCCGACCCGAGCGACCCGGCGGGCCGCCGGGGCCTCGGCCGGATCTGCGAACTGGACCGCCCCGAAACCCTGCGCGAGTTCGCCGCCCGGTGCGCGGCCTGGCTGCCGCCGACCGCGCAGGGCATCCGCGTGGCCGGCGACCCCGACGCGCCGATCCGCCGCGTCGCCGTCAGCGGCGGGTCCGGCGACAGCCTTTTCGCGCAGGTCCGGGCCGCCGGCGTGGACGCCTTCGTGACGGCCGACCTGCGCCACCACCCGGTGTCCGAGGCCCGCGAGCAGAGCCCGCTCGCCCTCGTCGACGCCGCCCACTGGGCCACCGAGTGGCCCTGGTGCGAGCAGGCCGCCGCGCAACTCGACGCGATCTCCGAGCGCCACGGCTGGGGCCTGCGTACCCATGTCTCGCGCACGGTCACCGACCCGTGGACGGTGCACGCGCCGTCCGACGTTTCCTCACCTCCCTCTTCTATCTCAGGAGCCCCCAACTGAACGCCGAGCCCGCCGACCAGATCCGACTTCTCGACGTCCAGGCCCTGGACGTCCGGCTGTCTCAGCTCACCCACAAGCTCAATTCGCTGCCCGAGCACACCGAGGTCGACTCGCTGTCCAAGGACCTCACCCAGCAGCGCGACCTGCTCGTCGCCGCCCAGACGCAGGCGAGCGACGCCGCCCGGGAGCAGACCAAGGCGGAGCAGGACGTGGACCAGGTGCGCCAGCGCGCCGCCCGCGAC
Source organism: Streptomyces sp. NPDC055254 (assembly GCF_053606025.1). NCBI lineage: Bacteria > Bacillati > Actinomycetota > Actinomycetes > Kitasatosporales > Streptomycetaceae > Streptomyces > Streptomyces sp. NPDC055254. Next base: position 19,866 of record NZ_JBSGQV010000021.1, read on the forward strand.
CAGGCGCGGCTGGACTCGGGCGTGGGCGTCTCGGCCCGGGACCTGGCGAACCTGCAGAGCGAGGTCGTCTCCCTCGCCAAGCGCCAGGGCGACCTGGAGGACGTGGTCCTGGAGGTCATGGAGCGAATGGAGGCCGCGCAGGAGCGCGTCACCGAGCTCACGGAGCGGGTCGCCGCCCTGGAGACCAAGCTGACCGACGCCACCGCGCGCCGCGAGGCCGCCACCGGTGAGCTCGACGCCGAGGCCGCCAAGATCGCCAAGGACCGCGAGGTCATCGTGGCGTCCATGCCGACCGACCTGATGGCCCTGTACGAGAAGATCCGCGCCAAGCAGGGCGGGGTCGGCGCCGCGCGCCTCTACCAGCGCCGCTGCGAGGGCTGCCGGCTGGAGCTCGACATGGCCGAGGTGAACGAGATCAAGGCCGCGCCCCGCGACCAGGTCGTCCGTCACGAGAACTGCGGCCGCATCCTCGTCCGTACGGCCGACTCGGGCATCTGATGCAGAGGCCGGTCGGGCTCGTCGTGGAGGCCGACGGCGGGTCCCGGGGGAACCCGGGGCCCGCCGGCTACGGCGCGGTCGTGCTGGACCCGGCGACGGGCGAGACACTGGCCGAACGGGCCGAGTTCATCGGCGTCGCGACCAACAACGTGGCGGAGTACAAGGGCCTGATCGCCGGGCTCAAGGCCGCCCGCGAGCTCGCCCCGGACGCGGCGGTCCTGGTCCGGATGGACTCCAAGCTGGTCGTCGAGCAGATGTCCGGTCGCTGGAAGATCAAGCACCCCGACATGAAGCCGCTGGCCGCCGAGGCCGCGAAGGTCCTCCCGCGCGAGCGGGTGACGTACGAGTGGATCCCCCGGGAACGCAACAAGCACGCGGACCGGCTCGCCAACGAGGCGATGGACGCGGGCCGGCGCGGCCGGCAGTGGGAGCCGTCGGACTCCTCGGCCGTGTTCGCGGCTCCGTCCGGACCGCCGGGGGACGCGGCCGCCGGAGCCGCGGCCGTCCGGGCGGCATTGGCCTCCGGCCGCGCCGTGCGCGCGGCCGAGCCGATCCTCGCGGAGGCCGCCGAGGGCCTCTTCCCCGAGGCCGACGCCCTCGCCCCGCCGCCCGCGGCGGCAACGACCGCTCCGCCGCCCGCGGCGGCAGCGACCGCCCCGGCCGGTACCGGTACCCGCGGCGCGAGCGGGCAGGGGTGGGGTCCCGACATGGGGGAGCCCGCCACCTTCGTGCTGCTGCGCCACGGCGAGACCGCGCTCACCCCGCAGAAGCGCTTCTCCGGCAGCGGCGGCAGCGACCCCGAGCTCTCCGCGACCGGGCTCCGCCAGGCCGCCGCGGCGGCCGAGGCGCTGGCCGCCCGCGGCACCGTCCACGCCGTGGTCAGCTCCCCGATGCGCCGCTGCCGCGAGACCGCACGGGCCGTAGCCGACCGCCTCGGTCTCCCCGTGACGGTCGAGGAAGGGCTGCGCGAGGTCGACTTCGGCGCCTGGGAGGGCCTGACCTTCGCCGAGGTGCGCGAGCGCTTCCCCGACGACCTCCAGGCCTGGCTGGACTCCCCCGAGGCGGCCCCGACCGGCGGCGGCGAGAGCTTCACGGCCGCCACCCGCCGCATCTCGGCCACCCGCGACCGGCTGATCGCCGCCCACGCGGGCCGCACGGTCCTGCTGGTCACCCATGTGACCCCGGTCAAGATCCTCGTCCGCCTGGCCCTGGGCGCCCCGCCGGAAGCGCTGTTCCGCATGGAGCTCTCGGCGGCCTCGCTCTCGGCGGTGGCCTACTACGCGGACGGCAACGCCTCGGTCCGGCTGCTCAACGACACCTCGCACCTGCCTGGAAACACGTAACCCCCGCGCCGGGCGCGGGGGTCAGGTGTGTGAAGAACAGGCGGCAGACGAGCCGGCCTGTACGCCGGGTTCTGTCACCCGGTGACCTCGCGGTCGCCGGGGAGACGGCCATCCATCTAGGACCGGTGTTGCCACCGGTCTCGTGCGGTCTACCCGCGAACTCGGGCGGGCAGCCCTCGAACGTTCGCGCAGACCCGTCCGGGGACGGATCCTCTTGACCTTGCTCCGGGTGGGGTTTACCTAGCCGCCTGGGTCACCCCAGGCGCTGGTGGTCTCTTACACCACCGTTTCACCCTTACCGGGGACCGAGGTCCCCGGCGGTCTGTTTTCTGTGGCACTGTCCCGCGGGTCACCCCGGGTGGGCGTTACCCACCACCCTGCCCTGTGGAGCCCGGACGTTCCTCGGCGGGATCCGAGGATCCCGACGCGGCCGCCCGGCCGACTCGTCTGCCGTGGTGACCATGCTACCCGGGCCGCCGACGCCCCTTGACCCTGACGCGGCGGCAGGTGACGTGACTACGCGGTGGTGAAGAGGATCTTCGCCGTGCCCGGGTCGGCCGCCGAGAGCCGGACCGGGATCCGCTCGCCCAGCGGCAGTTCCCGGGCGGTGGACTCGACGCGGCCGACCACCGCCGGATCGGCCAGGTGGACCGTGCCGACCAGGGGGTCGCGCTCCTTGACGTCGATCACGGTGGCCTCGAAGGTCTCCCCGACGCGGTCCCGCAGCACGGCGGCCTCGACCAGGTCCACGCACTCCCGCTCCACCGTGTTCGCCAGGCGGGTCCCCGCCGCCATCTCCCGGGGGAGCGCCTCCAGTGCCGCCACCGCCCACTGCGGCGGTTCGGCCCCGGCCACCGCGGCCAGGCACAGCTCGCCGCAGTAGCGGTCGACGAGCCGGCGCAGCGGCGCGGTGCAGTGCGCGTACGGGGCCGCCACGGCGGCGTGGATCGCCGGGTCAGGGGTGTCGCCGCCGGTGAAGACAGTGTGGCCGGCGCCCCGCAGCAGGGTCGCGCACTCCTGCAGGAAGGCCGCGTGGGCGGGCCGGTGCGGGTCGAGGGAGCGGACGAGTTCCGCGTACGGGACGTGGTGCGGCCAGTCGATCCCCAGAGCCTTCGCCACCCGGCGCAGCCTGCCCACGGCGCCGTCGGGGGCACGGGGGAGGGTCCGCAGGATGCCGGTCCCGGTGGCGAGCATCAGGTCCGCGGCGGCGATCCCGGTCATGAGGGAGATCTGCGCGTTCCAGCCGTCCGCGGGCAGCGGGGCGCGGTACTCCAGTTCGTACGAGCCGTCGCGCTCCACGACCTCCTGCTCGGGCACGTTCAGCGAGATGCCGCCGCGCTCCCGTTCCAGGGCCTCGCGAAGCCGCCCGATGTCCGCGAGCAGGGCGAGGGGCTCCTCCGCCGTGCCGGTGTCGATGGCCTTCTGGACGCCGTCGTAGTCGAGTTTGGCCCGGCTGCGGACGAGGGCGCGGCGCAGGTCGGTGGTCTCGACGCGGCCCTCGGCGTCCAGGTCGAGCCGCCACAGCAGCGCGGGGCGGGTCTCGGCGGGCAGCAGGCTGGCGGCGCCCTCCGAGAGGACGGCCGGATGCAGCGGGACCCTGCCGTCGGGGAAGTACAGGGTGGTGACGCGGCGGTGGGCCTCCGCGTCGACGGCGCCGCCGGGCGTGACGAAGGCGGCGACGTCGGCGATGGCGTAGTGCACCCGGTAGCCGCCGCCGGGCCGCCTCGCCAGGTGCATGGCCTGGTCGAGGTCGACGGAGGACGGCGGGTCGATGGTGAAGAAGGGCAGGTCGGTCGCGTCGGCCTCCGGCAGCCGGGGCTCGCGCGCGGCCCGCTCGGCCTCGGCGAGCACCTGGTCGGGGAAGCGTGCCGGTACGCCCAGCTTCGTCCGCAGTTCACGCAGCGCGGCCCGCAGGGCAGCCCCGTCTGCGCCGGTCATGTGCATATGACGGCGTGGCATGGACCGAGCCTAGAGCCGTGGGCCCCGGGCGGCGCGGTGAACGGGTCGGCGACCGACCCGGTAGAGGCGGCGGGCGGGGCGCGGACCGGGGGTCGGGGTGGGCGGACGGCGGCGGGGCGGCAGGTCCGCGCCGTCTACCCTGGGCCGGGGGCCGCATCCCCTGCGACGTGTCGTACCGAAGGAGAACACCGTGCTCGTGCTGCTGCCGCCGTCCGAAGGAAAGGCCGCCGGCGGCTCCGGCGCACCGCTGAAGCCGCAGGAACTGTCGCTGCCCGCCCTGGCCCCGGCGCGCGCGGCCGTGCTGGAGGAACTGGTCGAGCTGTGCGCCGCGGACGAGCTCAAGGCGCGCGAAGTGCTGGGCCTGAGCGAGGGCCTGCGCGGTGAGGTCGCCAAGAACGTGGAGCTCCGCACGGCGGCGGCCCGTCCGGCGGGCGAGATCTACACGGGGGTGCTGTACGACGCCCTGGGCCTGGCCGACCTGCCCGCGGGGGCGCGCGAGCGCGCCGATGCCGCGCTGCTGGTCTTCTCGGGGCTCTGGGGCGCGGTGCGCGTCACCGACCGGATCCCGTCGTACCGCTGCTCGATGGGCGTGAAGCTGCCGGGGCTGGGGGCGCTCGGCGCGTACTGGCGCGGGCCCATGGCGCAGGCGCTGCCCGAGGCGGCCGGGGGCGGGCTGGTGCTGGACCTGCGGTCGTCGGCGTACGCGTCGGCGTGGCGGCCCAAGGGCGAGATCGCCGGGCGGACGGCGACCGTGCGGGTGCTGCACGCGCAGGTGGTGGACGGGGTGGAGAAGCGGTCCGTGGTGAGCCACTTCAACAAGGCGACGAAGGGGCGGCTGGTCCGGGACCTGCTGCTCGCGGGGGCGGAGCCGGGGACGCCGGGGGAGTTGGTGACGGCCCTGCGGGATCTGGGCTACGCGGTGGAGGCCGAGGCGCCGGCGAAGCCGGGGCGGGCGTGGGCGCTCGACGTGGTCGTGACGCAGATCCACTGAGCCCGCCTCGGCGGGACTTTGCCCCGGACCCGCTGCGGCGCTCCGTGCCCGCGGCTCGAACCCCGGCGGGGCCGGTCCCCGGCGGGGGCCGGTTCGGCTACCGGCCCAGCGGCCAGGCGACCGTCGCCGGGGTCTGGGCGGAGGTTCCCGCGTAACGGGCGCACGCGTCCGTGAGGGTTTCCAGCAGGGTGAGGGGGTCCGGAAGGGGGTGCTCCATGCCGCGCAGCCAGGTCACCGCGTGGTCGCCCGGCAGCGCCGCCGGCGGGACGAGCACGTAGCTGCCCCGGCAGTGCCAGCGCAGGCCCGGGTGTTCGTCCATGGTCTCGGGGTGGCAGTCCAGTTCGCAGGGCCACCACTCGTCCTCGTCCTCGGGGGTGCCGCGGGTGGCCGTGAAGAACAGCATCCGGGCCTGGTCCCCGGTACCGCCGGACTCGGCGACGGGGCCGACCTCGATGCCGGCTTCCAGGAGCCGGGCGAGGGCCGCCGTACCGGCTTCCAGCGGGACGTCGAGCACGTCGTGGACCATGCCCGTCGCGGTGATGAAGTTCGCTTGCGGCTGGTTGCGCGCCCAGCGTTCGACCTGCGCGCGGTCGGTGGTCGACTGCGTCTGCCAGGCGAAGGAGATCGGGTGACGTGCGGGGGTCGGACAGCCGATCCGGTCGCACGAGCACCGGTAGGCGCTGGGATGGGCGGCGGGGGCGAGCGGCAGACCTGCGGCCGCGACGGCCAGGAGGAGCGCTTCGCGCTCCTGTCCGGGGTCCGTGGCCGCGGGTTTCTGCCGCCTGCGCAGCCACTGGGAAATCCTGCTCTGTTGGCCGCGTTCGACGCGTCCGGACTCAGACCCCATACATCCCCTCACCTCACGGTTGCCCCGGCAGACCGAACCATGCTCCCACCATCCTGCGCCCCGGGTGACCGCTCTCGGCGACCGGGGGGTTCGCCGCGGTGGTCGGGAAGGCCCTACAAACCCCGACATTGCGTACAAACGCCACCTGGTCGGGGCCTCTTCCGTCGGATGCCCGGCCGGTCAGCGGGCGGTGACGTTTGCCACCCCGCCCAGCACCCGGTCCACGAGCGCGTCGGTGTACGCGTGCGTGAGCGGCGCCGTACGCAGGAGCCAGCGGTACGTGAGGGGGCCCAGCAGCATCTCCACCGTCAGCCGCAGGTCCGTGTCCGGGGCGAGCTGCCCGGCCTCCCGAGCGGTGCGCAGCCGCTCCTCGTACAGGGCGAGTTGGGGTTCCAGCAGCTGTTCGGTGAAGCGGGCGCCGAGCTCTGCGTCGGTCGCCCCGGCCGCCGTCAGGGCGCGCGCCGGAGCCTCGTACTTCTCGTCGTTGAACTCGTCCACGGTCGCCCGCAGGACGAGCTTCAGATCCGCGGCGAGGTCCCCGGTGTCGGGGAAGCCGCTCCAGTCGCCCTCGGTCCCGGCGTCCCCGGCGAGCGCCAGCGAGGCGTCGAGGAGGACGGCCGCCTTCGAGGGCCACCAGCGGTAGATGGTCTGCTTGCCGACTCCGGCGCGGGCGGCGATGGCCTCGATGGTCAGCTTGTTGTAGCCGACCTCCCCGACCAGCGCGAGGGCGGCGTCGAGGATCGCCCGCCGGGAGCGGTCGCTGCGGCGCGTGGCGTCAGGGGTCTTCGTCATCCTCCGACGATATCAATGCGAGACGTATCGTCTTCTTTGCGCCGTCTTCTCCGCGCCGCCTTCTTCGCGCCGCCTTCTTCGCGCCGCCTTCTCTCGATCCGGTAAACCACCCGATCAGTTCACTGCGCCGTCCCCCTTGAGGGGAGACGATTCTCCATACCCGGCACCCGGCACCCGTCGTGAGCCGTGTACGTCGTGAGGAGCCTGCTTTGCGCAGAGTCGCCACACCCCGGCGCTACCTGATGTGCCCACCCGCACACTTCAAGGTCACGTACTCCATCAACCCGTGGATGGATCCCACGAAACCGGTGGACCTGCCCCTCGCACACGCCCAGTGGGAGGACCTGAGGGACCGCTACCGCGCCCTCGGCCACACCGTCGAGACCCTCGTACCCGACCCCGCGCTGCCCGACATGGTCTTCGCGGCGAACGGGGCGCTGGTCGTCGACGGCCGGGTGCTCGGCGCCCGGTTCGCCCACCCCGAACGCGCGCCCGAAGCCGAGATCCACCTCGACTGGTTCCGTACCCACGGCTTCCGGGACGTCCACGAGCCGTCCCACATCAACGAGGGGGAGGGCGACTTCGCCGTCACCGCCACCTACCTCCTGGCGGGCCGGGGTTTCCGCTCCAGCCCGCTCTCGCACGACGAGGCGCAGGAGTTCTTCGGCCGCCCGGTCATCGGCCTCGACCTGGTGGACCCGCGGTACTACCACCTGGACACCGCGCTCAGCGTCCTGGACGGCGACGAGATCATGTACTACCCGCCGGCCTTCTCGCCCGGGAGCCGTGCGGTGCTGGCGCGCCTGTTCCCGGACGCGCTGATCGCCGACGGCGCGGACGCGGCCGCCCTCGGCCTCAACGCGGTCTCCGACGGCCGGCACGTCCTCCTCCCGCAGGCGGCCGCCGGGCTCCTGGCACCGCTGCGGGACCGGGGCTTCGAGCCGATCCCGATGGACCTCGGGGAGCTGCTCAAGGGCGGCGGCAGCGTGAAGTGCTGCACCCAGGAGCTGCGCCCGGCCTAGCCGCGGGGTCGGCCGCCGGTGCTACGGGGCCGGCGGCCACTCCTGGCCCCAGTCGGCGTCCCGCGCCGCCTTGTAGAGGTCACCGTTGCGCTTGGTCACGGTGGCCCGGGTCAGGCCGCCGGGGGAGGAGCCGGTCCCGGCAGTGGCGCCGTCGGCGCCGCCGTCCAGCGGGCCGCAGAGCTCCAGGAGGACGAGCCCCTTGCGGATCTGCGGCTTGCGCGTGATCCGGAAGGCGGTCGGCTCCACCGGGAAACGGGTCGCGGCGACGTAGCTGAACTTCTCGTCCTCGTACGCGAGGGAGCCGCCCTTGACCTTTCGGTGCAGCGAGGAGCGGCTGACCCGCGCCGAGAAGTGGCACCAGTCCTGCCCGACCTCGATCGGGCAGGTCCCGTCGTGCGGACAGGGGGCGGCGACCCGCAGCCCGGCCTCGATCAGCTGCTCGCGGGCCTCGCGGATGCGCAGGTAGCCCTCCGGGGTGCCCGGCTCGACCAGCACCACGGCCCGGCCGGCCCGCGCCGCCTCGGCGACGACGGCCCGGCGGGCCTGCGGGGTCAGTTCGCCGAGCACGTACGACACCGTCACGAGGTCGGCCTCGGGGAGGGCCAACCCCGTCCCGATGACCGCCCGCCGCCACTGCGCCGCGCGCAGGACGGGCGAGCCGGAGGCGGTCGCCAGCTCCCGGCCGAGGGCCAGGGCCGGTTCCGCCCAGTCCAGCACCGTGGTCTCGCGCGGGCCGTCCCAGGTGGCGTCCACCGCCCAGGTCGCCGCGCCCGTGCCGCCGCCGACGTCCACGTGGGAGACCGGCGACCACTGGGGCGCGGCGACCGCGAGGCCGTCCAGGGCGGTCCGTACGGCCTCGAAGGTGGCCGGCATCCGGTACGCCGCGTACGCCGCCACGTCGGAGCGGTCGCGCAGGACGGGCACGTCGGTGGGGATCTGCCCCCGGTAGCTGGCGATGAGCCGCTCGACGGCGGCTGCGGCCTGCTTGGGCGGGAGGCCGTCGAGCAGCCCGCCCAGCGTGCTGCGCAGGGTCTCGGCGGTGGTGCGGGCGGAGGCGTTCACCAGCGAAGTTTACGCGGCCCCGGGGAGCGGCCCGCTCCCGGGGACGGACACAGGCTAGACGGGGGCGGTGTTCTGCCAGGGGCGGCACAGGCCGAGGAAGCAGCCCACCGACACCAGGGAGCACACCAGCTGCACCACGGCCATCGGAACCGCCGTGTCCTCGCCCGCGATGCCCACCAGCGGCGAGGCGACCGCCCCGACCAGGAAGGAGGAGGTGCCCAGCAGCGCGGAGGCCGAGCCGGCCGCGTACGGGGTGCGCATCAGCGCCTGCGCGTTGGTGTTCGGCAGCACCAGGCCCATCGCGGACATCAGCACGAACAGTCCGGCGGAGACCGGGAACAGGCCGACCTCCCCGAAGACGCCCGTCGACATGAGCAGCAGGGCCACCGAGGCGGCCGTGATGACCGCGAGCCCCACGGCCAGCGCCTTGTCCAGGCTGACCCGGCCGACGAGCAGCTTGCCGTTGATCTGGCCGACGACGATCAGGCCGACCGAGTTGAGGCCGAAGAGGAGGCTGAAGGTCTGCGGCGAGGCGCCGTAGATCTCCTGCACCACGAAGGGGGAGGCCGAGATGTACGAGAACAGCACGGCGAACGCGAACCCGCCGGCCAGGGTGTAGCCCGTGAACACGCGGTCGCCCAGCAGGCCGCGCATGGTCCGCAGGGCGGCCCCGACGCCGCCGGTCTGCCGGCGTTCGGGCGGCAGGGTCTCGCCGAGCGTGCGCCAGACCGTCAGGGTGAGGACGACGCCGACGCCGGTGAGGACGAGGAAGACCCCGCGCCAGTCCGAGAAGCGCATCACCTGGCCGCCGATCAGCGGGGCGATGATCGGGGCGGAGCCGGATATCAGCATCAGGGTGGAGAAGAAGCGGGCCATCTCGACCCCGTCGTACAGGTCGCGCACGACGGCCCGCGCGATGACGATCGCGGCCGCTCCGGCCAGGCCCTGGAGCAGCCGGAAGGCGATCAGCAGTTCGGCGCTGGGGGCGAGGGCGCAGATCGCGGTGGCGAGGACGTAGACGACCATGCCGACGAGCAGGGGCCGCCGGCGGCCCCACTTGTCGCTCATCGGGCCGATGACGAGCTGGCCCAGCGCCATGCCCGCGAGGCAGGCCGTCAGGGTGAGCTGAATGGTGGCGGCCGGGCTGTTCAGGGCGGTGGTGACCTCCGGCAGGGCCGGGAGGTACATGTCCATGGACAGCGGCGGCAGGGCGGTGAGCCCGCCGAGGACGAGGGTGACGAGCAGGCCGGTGCGGCGTGCTGCCTTCGGGGACGGTGCGGTGGTGCCGGGGGCGGAGGGCGATGCGGGCGACGGCTCGGGCGAGGCGGCCGTCGCGGGGGCTCTCTCCGACATGCGGAACTCCAGTCTGCTCATCTTCTTCACGCACCCCTGACCGACCCATGTTCTCAGCAATCGGAACGTCCGGGGGTGGACGTCCGGTGTGACGTAGCCTGCGGCCCCATGACGTCAGGTACGAAGAAGATCGCCGTGGTGACAGGGGCCGGCAGCGGAATCGGCCGCTCCGTGGCGCTGGCCCTGGCCGCGGCCGGCTGGGCCGTGACCGCTGCGGGCCGCCGGACCGAGCCGCTGGAGGAGACCGCGCGGGCCGCCTCCGCCGCCGGCGCCGGGGAGGTGCTGCCCGTACGGGCGGACGTGAGCGATCCGGACGATGTGAACGCGCTGTTCGAGACGGTAGGGGAGCGGTACGGGCGCCTCGACCTGCTCTTCAACAACGCGGGTACCTTCGGCCCGGCCGGGGTGCCGCTGGAGGACATCGGCTACGAGGCCTGGCGCTCGGTGGTCGACGTCAACCTGACCGGCGCCTTCCTCTGCGCCCAGGCGGCGTTCCGCCGGATGAAGGCCCAGGACCCGCAGGGCGGCCGGATCATCAACAACGGCTCCATCTCCGCGCACGTGCCGCGCCCGAACTCCATCGCCTACACCGCCACCAAGCACGCCATGACGGGCCTCACCAAGTCCCTTTCGCTGGACGGGCGCCCGTACCGGATCGCCTGCGGCCAGATCGACATCGGCAACGCGGCGACCGAGATGACCGAGCGCATGCGGACGGGCATCCTCCAGGCCAACGGGCAGCTCGCCGTCGAACCGGTCATGGACGCCGCCGACGTCGCCCGCACGGTGCTGCACATGGCCGAGCTCCCCTTGGAGGCGAACGTGCAGTTCGCGACGGTGATGGCCACCTCCATGCCGTACATCGGCCGGGGTTGAGGCGCGCCCCCCGGGGCGCGGGAAGCCCGTTGCCGCGCGGCGCGGGCGCGTGGATCATGAGCGCATGACCGACACCGAAGTGCTGCGCTACACCGCCTTCTCCCGCGACCCCGCGGGCGGCAACCCCGCCGGGGTCGTCCTCGACGCGGCCGGGCTGGACGACGCCGCCATGCTGGGGATCGCCGCCGCCCTGGGGTACAGCGAGACCGCGTTCCTGACCGCCCCGCCGCAAGGGCTGGGCGGGGAGCCCGGCCGGGCCTTCACCGTGCGCTACTTCAGCCCGAAGGCGGAGGTCCCCTTCTGCGGGCACGCCACGGTGGCCACCGCCGTCGCACTGGGGGAGCGCATCGGCCCCGGGGAACTGCTCCTGTCGACCCGCGCGGGGACCGTCCCGGTGTCCGTCACTCCCGAGGACGGCGGGCTGCGGGCCACGCTGACCAGCGTCGAGCCGCACACCGAGGAGATCGGGGCGACCGACCTCGCCGAGGCGCTCGCCGCCCTGGACTGGCCGGCGGCGGACCTCGACCCGGCGTTCCCGCCCCGGATCGCCTACGCGGGAGCCCGGCACCTGGTGCTCGGCGCCGGCACCCGGGCCCGGCTCGCGGACCTCTCCTACGACTTCGCGCGGCTGGAGGCGCTGATGCGGCGCCTCGATCTCACCACCGTCCAACTGGTGCACCGGGCGGGCCCGTACCTGTTCCACGTACGGGACCCGTTCCCGGTCGGCGGGGTGGTGGAGGACCCCGCCACGGGAGCGGCCGCCGCCGCCTTCGGCGCGTACGCCCGGGAGCTCGGCCTGGTCCCGGCGGACGCCGTGCTCACCCTCCACCAGGGCGAGGACATGGGCCGGCCGGGGGTCCTGACCGTGGAACTGCGGGCGGGGGACGCGCGGGTGCGGGTGGGCGGCGCCGGCGTGCGGATTCCCTGATCGGTACCGGCCGCCTTCCACCGGCTCCGGCCGCCGGCCCGGCACGACCGCCGTCGCGATGCCGAGCAGCACCCCGGCCGGCGGACCGAAGGAGCACGATCTCGTAGTCGCCCGCCTTGATCTCGGCGATGTCGGAGGCCTTCGTGCCGGAGCCGATGTGCTCGTGCTCGGTCACGATCCGGTCGTCCGGGAAGAAGGTCAACCAGAGGTCAAACCGGCCGTGTCGGGCGGTACGGCGGAACGCGCGCCGGGGAGCCCGCGGCCCGTACGGGCACCACCAGAGGGGTGCCGGTGCGCGGGTGCGGGAGCACTTCGACCGCCTGCCGGTAGACGCGGCTGAGCAGTGCGTCCTCGAACACCTCGGCGGGCGCCCCGGCGGCGGCGATCCGGCCGTCGTGCAGGACGGCGACCCGGTCCGCGTACGCGGCGGCCAGCCCGAGGTCGTGCAGGACGACGACCACCGCGTCGCCGGCCGAGGCCCGCTCCCGGCAGATGGCCAGCACGAGTTCCTGGTGGTGCAGGTCGAGGGCCGCGGTGGGCTCGTCGAGCAGCAGCAGCGGGGCCTGTTGGGCCAGTACGCGGGCCAGCGCGACCCGGCCCCGCTCGCCCCCGGACAGGGCGGAGAAGGGGCGCGCGGCGAACTGCGCGACCTCCGTCGCGGCCATGGCCGCGGCCACCGCCTCCTCGTCGCCGTCGGCGAACGGCGTACCGGCCCAGGGCGCGCGGCCCATCCGTACGACGTCCTGCACCGGGAAGGGAAAGGACAGCGCGGCCGACTGGGGGAGCACGGAGCGGCGCAGCGCGAGCTCGGGGGCGCTCCACGCGCCCACCGCGCGGCCGTCGATCCGGATCTCCCCGGACGCGGCCGGCAGGTCGGCGGCGAGCGCGGCCAGCAGCGTGGACTTGCCGGCGCCGTTCGGGCCGACCAGCGCCAGTACCTCCCCGGCACGGGCCCTCAGATCGATCCCGGAGAGCACCTCGCGGTGCCCGAGCCGGACATGGAGGTCCACCGTCTCGGCCAGGACGTCTCCCGGGGCGGGCCGGGCCGGGACGACGCGCCTCCTGCGGGCGAGCAGCCCGGTCAGCTTGCCGGTCATGCCCATCCCCCTTGCTTGCGGCGGGTGCGGCGCAGCAGCCAGAAGAAGAAGGGGCTGCCGAGCAGGGCGGTCAGCACCCCGAGCGGCAGCTCGGCGGGCTGGGCGAGGGTCCGCGCGGCCAGGTCGCCCGCGACCAGGACGACGGCGCCGGCGAGCGCGCTGCCCGGGACGAGGAAGCGGTGGCCGGGACCGTGGGCCATGCGCAGCAGATGCGGTACCAGGAGACCGATGAAGGTGATGACGCCGGCTACGGCGACGGCGGCGGCGGTGAGCAGCGCGACCACCAGGATGAGGGCGAGCCGTAGCCGTTCGACGTCGACGCCGAGATGGCGGGCGGGGCGTTCGCCGAGCGCGAGCAGGTCGAGCCGGCGGGCGTAGAAGGGGGCGACGAGCAGGCCGGCGAGCGCGCAGGGCAGGACGGCGAGGACCTTGGGCCAGGTCGCCTGGGCGAGGGAGCCGAGCTGCCAGAAGGTGATCTGGTTGACCTGACCGCTGTCCGCGAAGAAGACGAACAGGCCGATGAGGGCGCCCGCGAAGGCGTTGACGGCGATGCCGGTGAGGATGAGGGTGACGACTTCGGTCCGCCCGCCGTTGCGTGACAGCAGGTACACGGCGCTGACGGTGACCAGGCCCGCGGCGAACGCGCAGAAGGTGATCGTCCAATTGCCGAAGAAGCTGAGCCCGAGCGCGATGGCCGCGACCGCGCCGACGGCGGCGCCGGCCGAGATCCCGATGACGCCGGGTTCGGCGAGCGGATTGCCGAACACGCCCTGCATGAGCGCGCCGGCGCAGCCGAGGCCGGCGCCGACCAGCAGTGCGAGCACGACGCGGGGCAGCCGTACGTTCCACAGCACGCTCTCCCCGACCCGGTCGAGCGGGGCCCCGCCGAGTCCGGCGCGGTGCTGGACGGAGGCGAGGACGTCCCCGAGGGGGATGCGGTACGCGCCGATGCCCGCGGAGACCAGGGCGAGCAGGAGCAGCGCGGCGACGAGGGTGGCGGTGAGCAGCAGGGTGGTGCGGCTCCGCCGGCCCCCGGCGGTGGACCCGCCGGGGGCCGGCCGGTCGGCCGGGGCTGAGGCCGGGGCCGGGGCCGCGGTCGGGGCACGGGCTGCGGCCGGGGCTTGGGCTGCGACCGGGCCGGCCGCCGGGGCCGGGGTGGCCGGTTCAGCGGCCGACTCGCCGGTCCGGGACGGGGCTTCGGCTGTGTCGCGGACCGCGCCGGAGTCGGCCCGGCGCGGGGGGTCGTACGGAAGCGTCACCTCAGGCACCCCTGCCGTAGAGCTGGGTGACCAGCGAGGCCAGCACCTGGTCCGTGCGCGGGCCGTAGTTGAGCAGGACGCCGTCGTCGATGGCGACCACCCTGCGGTCCATGCCGGCCGGGGTCTGGGCCACGCCCGGGATCTTCACCAGGCCGTCGACGCCGCCGACCGATTCGAGTCCCTTCGACATGACGAGGATCGCGTCCGGCGCGGCGGTCGCCAGGGCCTCGCTGGTGATCGGGGTGAAGTCCTTGCCGAGACCGGACTCCTTGCCCGTGTCGAGCGCGCCGGCCGCCTCCAGCAGCGAGGCGGCGCCGGAGTCCGAGCCGCCCAGCAAGTAGACGGACGCGGTGCCCCGCAGGTAGAGGAAGGCCACCCGGGGCCGCTTGCCGGCCGCCGCCGGAACCCGGCCGCGCGCGGCGTCGATCCGCTCGGCGGTCCGCTCGTTCAGCCGGGCGCCGGCGTCCTTGACGCCGAGCGCGGCGGCGATCGCGTCGATCCGCTTCGGTACGTCGTCCAGCCCCTTGGCCGGGGCGACGACCAGGACGGGGACACCGGCGTCGCGGATCTGCTGCATTGCTTCCGCGGGGCCGCTGGTCGTCTCCGCCAGTACCAGCGTCGGGCGCAGCGAGAGCACGCTCTCCGCCGAGACGTCGTGGCCCCGGGTCACCACCGGCAGCTCGGCGGCCTGTTCGAAGGTGGTGGTGATGTCCCGGGCGACGACCTGCCCGCCCAGACCGAGGGTGTACACGATCTCGTTGAGGCTGCCGGTCAGCGGAACGACCCGCTCGGCCGAGGCGACGGTCACCTGCGCGCCGTCGGCCGAGGGCACGGTGACGGGCAGGGCGGGCGCGGGCGCCGGAGTCAGCGGTTCCACCCGGTCCGGGGCGGCCGGGGCGGAACGGGCGGGCGTGCCCTCGGGGGTGGCCGTACTCCCGCAACCCGTCGCGGTCAGAGCCAGGGCGACCAGGGCGGTCACGGCAAGACCGAGGCGGGGCAGGCGCGGTGGCGCGGCGGGCGTAGGCACGAAGGCACCGTCCTGGTCGTCCGACTGAGGTTCTGATGACCGAGGGGTTCCGTACTCGGCCGGGGTTAGTTTAGGTTAGCCTAACCTCGCTTGCTAGCCCCTGGAGGCGACCACCATGTCCGCAAGACCCGCCCGTGCGCTCGCAGTTGCCCTGCTGGCGGCCCTGCTGGGGGCGCTGCTCCCGGCGGCCGCCGCCCGGGCCGCCGAGCGCACCGTTCAGGGGGGTCGGCTCGACTGGGGCATCAAATCGTCGTTCCAGAGTTATGTCACGGGTCCCGTCGCGAAAGGCGGATTCACGCTGAACAGCGGAGCCGCCACCGTCGGCGGCAGCCTGTTCCGCTTCCACTCGGCGGCGGGCTCGTACGACCCGGACTCCGGTGCCTTCGACGCCTCGTTCTCCGGCGGGGTGACCTTTCGGGGCCACCAGAAGCCCGACGGTTCACACGACCTGGACATGACGATCAGTCGGCCCACCGTCAAGATCTCGGGCGGGGGCGGCACCCTGTACGTCGACGTCTCCAGCAAGGCCAAGGACAGCGGCGAGGTCACCAGCCGGTCCCGGGTGCCGTTCGCCACCCTCGGCCTCGGCGGCATCGAGATGAAGGGCGGCACCACCCCGATCGCCCTCACCAACGTCCCCGCCACCCTCACCGACCAGGGCGCCCAGGCCTTCGCCGGTTACTACGCCGCGGGCGCGCAGCTCGACAAGGTCTCGCTCTCGGCCGACGTCAGGGCGCCGGCCGCCGAGCAGTCCGCGCAGCCGGCCGAAACGCCGGGCGCGCAGCCGGGCCGGTCCGCCGGAATCCCGCAGCCGCAGGGCGCCTTCGCCGACGCCGCCGTCGACTGGGGCGTGCGCCGCACCTTCCGCGAGTACGTCACCGGCTCCGTCGGCCAGGGCCGGTGGACCCTCGCCGAGGGCGCCCAGGACGGCGGCGCGCTGTTCCGCTTCCCACGGGGCAAGGGGGCGTACGACGGCGAGAAGGGCACCCTCGACGCCGCGTTCGCCGGAACCGTCCGGTTCACCGGGGCGCACCTGGACCTGACGCTCGGCACGGTGGGCGTCAAGGTGGAGAACGGCAAGGGAGTGCTGTCCGCCGACGTCACGACGGGCGGCCGGACCAAGAACGCCGTCGCGCTGGTCGAGTTCGACGCGAAGGGCCTGAAGGCCGAGGGCGGGCTCGTCACGCTCACCGAGGCGCCGGCCGTTTTGACCGAGGGCGGCTCGCAGGCCTTCAACTCCCTGTACAAGGCGGGCACCGAGATGGACCCCGTCTCGCTGGCGGTCGCCCTGGACACCACCGCCCAACTGCCGGCCCTGCCCGACCTGGGCTCCACGGCCCCGCCCGCCGAGGCGGCCCCGTCCGCCGCACCCGCGCCGGCTCCGGCCGCCGCCGCGAAGGCGCAGAAGTCCTCGAACACCGGGCTGTACGTCGCCCTGGCCGCGGCCGTACTGGTCCTGGCCGCCGGAGCCGCCTTCCTCGCCCTGCGCAAGCGCCGCACGGCGGCGCCCGGCACGACGCCGGCCCCCGGCACCCCGACCGCCGCGGGCACGGCCCCGGCCGCCCGCCCGGCCGACGCCGGTACGGGCTCCGATTCCGGTACGCCGGATGCCGGCGCCGGTACGCCGGGTGCCCGTGCCGCCGGCGCCTCCGCGGGCGGTGCCACGAACCCCGGCGCGGCGGGGGGTGCCGAGGGCGCCCGGACCCCGCCCGCGCCCGCACCCCGGGACCCGGACGCGCCGTAGCACGACCGCACCGCACCGCGCCGCCGCCCCACCAGCCCTTCCCCTTCCCCCGTTTCCCAGGAGCTCCGCCATGCCGTCCGCTCGCCGCCGCCCCGTCGCCCTCGCGGCCGCCGTCTTCACGGCCGCCGCGCTCGGCGCCACCGCCTTCGTCCTCCCCGCCACCGCGGCGATCGCACCGGCCGCGGTGAACGCCGGCCCGACCGCGCCGATGAAGATCACCGGGGGCTCCCTCGACTGGGGCATCCTCGCCGACTACCGCGCGTACGTGCTGAACACGGCCCACGGCAGCATCACCGTCGCGGACGGCGCCCGGCAGAACGCCGACGGCACCCTGCGCCTCGGCGAGCCCGTCGGCCAGTACGAGCCGGCCGCCGGCCACGTCGTGAAGGCCGCCTTCAAGGGCAGCGTCACCTTCGCCTCCCCCGCACCGCCGGCCGGACACGGCTTCGAGGTCAAGCTCTCGGACTTCCGGGTGGACACCGGAACGAAGAAGATCACCGCCGACGTCACCAAGGGCGGCGCGACGACCCAGGACGTCCCGCTGGCCACCGCGGCCTTCGGGGGCCGGACGATGGAGAACCTCGCCACCACCCTCACCCAGGAGGCGGCGGACTCGCTCGGTTCCCCGCGCTACAAGGACCTGCCCGGTGACCCGCTCACCGTGAAGCTGGAGTTCGAGCAGCCGCCGACCCCGACGGCCACCCCGACGCCGACGGCCACGCCGACCGCGCCCAGCACGCCGACCACGACGCCGACCCCCACCGCCACCGTCACGCCGACGAGGCCCGCGCCCACCACCGCGAGGCCCACCGCTCCGGCCGACGGCGCGCAGCAGGTCCTCGCCGCCAAGCTGACCTGGGGCCTGAAGGAGTCCTTCCGCAGGTACGTCCTGGCCGGCGGCACCGTCACCCCGTCCGGCGGCGCCGCCAAGCACGGCGATCTCTACGACTTCGCGCTCGGCAAGGGCGAGCTCGACGCCGCCCGGCAGAAGCTGAACGTCTCCTTCGCGGGCGCCCTGCGCTTCCAGTACCCGGCTCACACCGTCGACATGGGCTTCGGCAACCTCCGCCTCGACGCCACCGGCAGGACCGGCACCCTGTACGTCGACGTCACGAACGCCGCCGGCACCAAGGCGGGCGTCCCCTTCGCCACGCTCGACCTGTCGAAGACCGACTACCGGACCAAGAACGGTGTCCTGGCGCTCGACGCCGTCCCGGCGGTCTTCACCGCCGAGGGCGCGGCCAGTTTCGCGAACGGCACCACCGGCTCCATGTACAAGGCGGGCGACGCCATCGATCCGGTCACCTTCTCGGTGGCCGTGGACAAGGACGCCACCCTCCCGACCACGGGCAGTACCACCGGCACCACGGGCGGTACCACCGGCGGTACGGCGGGCGGCGGCAGCGTCGGCGGCAACCTCGCCGCCACCGGTGCGGAGATCCCGGCCGGCCCCCTGCTCGCCGCCTCCGGCGCGGTCGTCGCCGCAGGTGCGGGCGCGGTGTTCCTCGCGCGCCGCCGTCGCGCCGGCCAGAACTGAGCCGTGCTTCAATGCCCGCGTGAACGATCTCGATGTCCTGAAGGTCTTCTGCGCGGGCGACGGCAGCCACGGCAACCTCCTCGGTGTCGTGCGCGACGGCCGGACCTGCCCCGACGACGCGTCGCGGCAGGCCCTGGCCGCCGAACTCGGTTACAGCGAGACCGTGTTCGTCGACGATCCCGAGCGCGGGATCGTCGACATCCGCACCCCCGGCACGCGGATGTCCTTCGCGGGGCACCCGCTGGTCGGGGTCGCGTGGCTGCTGGACATCGAGCAGCTCCAGCCCCCGGCGGGATCCGTATGGGCGCGCGACGACGGGGAGTTCACCTGGATCACCGGCCGCCCCGACTGGGTCGAGGGCAAGCGCACCGAGCAGTACGCGAGCGCCGCGGAGGTCGAGGCGCTGCCCGCCCCGCCGCCCGGCGAGGGCTGGCTCTACGCCTGGGCCTGGGAGGACGAGACCGCCGGCCGGGTACGCGCCCGGGGCTTCCCGCGGCGCCCGGACGGGATCGTCGTGGAGGACGAGGCCACCGGCTCGGCGGCGATGCTGCTGACGGTCCAGCTGAACCGCGCCCTGAACATCATCCAGGGCGAGGGCTCGCAGATCCTCACGGCCCCGGGCCCCGACGGCACCGTGGAGATCGGCGGCCGCGTCCGCTTCGCCCGCCGCCCGCTCTAGCCCGGCGGACGCCGCATGGGCCGGTCCGGTGCGCACGCACCGGCCCGGCCCATGCGGCGTGTCGTGCGAGCGACCCCGCGGGGGCTACGCGCTGAGGCGGAACTGCTCGCCCAGCTCGCGGAAGACCGCGCCGTTGAAGTCGAAGGCGCGCTTGCACTCGTCGACGATGCGCTGCTTCTCCAGGTCGTCCGCCGCGATGGCGTCCAGCAGCTCGCGGTAGGTCCGCTTGAAGGCCGCCGGGTTGGGAATCTCCGCGAAGACGTAGAAGCGGACGCCGTCGCCCTTGCGCTCGAAGCCCCAGGTGCGTTCGGCCTTGTCCCGGATGATCTGGCCGCCGGAGAGGTCGCCCAGGTAACGGGTGTAGTGGTGGGCGACGTACCCGCCCGGCCACTCGGCCGCGCACTGGGCCACCCGGGCCGCGTACGCCTCGGTGGCGGGCAGCGCGGCGACCGACTCGCGCCAGTCGGGGCCCAGCAGGTGCGCGAGGTCGCGCTCGATCTCCGCGACGCGCATCAGCTCGGGCCGGATGAACGGTCCGGCCACCGGGTCGTTACCGAGGGACTCGGCCGCGTCCTCCAGGGCCCGGTACACGAACCACAGCTGCTCGGTGTAGCGGGTGTAGGCGTTCACGCCGAGCCGTCCGCCCAGCAGGTCGCTCATGAAGGTCGACGTCTCGGCCTCGGTGTGCTGCTCGTGCGACGCGACGCGGATGACCGTAGAGAAGGCGTCCAAGACGGACCTCCAGGAAGGGGAATCAGGCGCGGCGGAGTACCGCCACGCCCGATCTTCCTACTTAGGTTTGCCTAAGTCAATGCGTTCCCGACGTCCTGTCGGTAAATAACCCGCACCGAACGCGACCCCGCGGCCACACGGCGTACGGCCGCGCGGCCCCGGCGCCGGATCGGCCTCACGGCAGGGTGAGGATGTCCGCCCCGGTGTCGGTCACGACCAGCGTGTGCTCGAACTGCGCCGTGCGCTTGCGGTCCTTGGTCACGACCGTCCAGCCGTCCTCCCACATGTCGTACTCGTGGGTGCCCAGGGTCAGCATCGGTTCGATGGTGAAGGTCATCCCGGGCTCGATGACGGTGGTGGCGTGCGGGCTGTCGTAGTGCGGGACGATCAGGCCGGAGTGGAAGGACGAGTTGATGCCGTGGCCGGTGAAGTCGCGGACCACGCCGTAGCCGAAGCGCTTGGCGTACGACTCGATGACGCGGCCGATGATGTTGATCTGACGGCCCGGCTTGACGGCCTTGACGGCCCGGTTGAGCGCCTCGCGCGTCCGCTCCACCAGCAGCCGCGACTCCTCGTCCACCTCCCCGCACAGGTAGGTGGCGTTGTTGTCGCCGTGCACCCCGCCGATGTACGCGGTCACGTCGAGGTTCACGATGTCGCCGTCCCGCAGGACGGTGGAGTCGGGGATGCCGTGACAGATGACCTCGTTGACGGAGGAGCAGAGGGACTTGGGGTAACCCCGGTATCCGAGCGTCGAGGGATAGGCCCCGTGATCGCACATGTACTCGTGGGCGACCCGGTCCAGCTCGTCGGTGGTCACCCCCGGCGCGATCAGCTTGGCGGCCTCTTCCATCGCCTGGGCGGCGATCCGGCCGGCGATGCGCATGGCTTCGATGGTCTCGGCCGACTGCACCTCCGGTCCGGTGTACGGAGTGGGCGCGGGCTTGCCCACGTACTCGGGCCGGCGGATGTTTCCGGGAACGGAACGGGCGGGAGAAAGCTCGCCTGGTACGAGCAGCGACTGGCCAGACATGCAAGCGAGTGTATCCAGCGGGGATGGGGCAGGCTGGCGGCAGAAGCGGTATCGAGAGGAGCCCGACAGGATGGCCCTGTTCAAGAAGCGCCAGGTGGGCAAACCGGGCGAGTGGTACTACTGCCTGGTCCACAACAAGGTCGAGGAAGGCCCCGAGTGCCCGGCCAAGGACCGGTTCGGCCCCTACGGGAGCCCGGAGGAGGCGAGCCGCGCCATGGAGACGGCGCAGGAGCGCAACCTCGAATGGCAGAACGACCCCCAGTGGAACGACACGACGCGCGAGGGGGGCGAGGGCACGACGTCCTGACGGACGGGGCCGTTTCCTCCGTCGTCGACGGCAGCCCCCACCTACCAGCGGCCCGGCGGCGGCGCGGTCAGCTGATCGACCAGAAGGGCCAGCCGGTCCCGGAAGCGGCGGGGCCCGCGCTGCGCCGGCAGGCCGTTCTCCCCGGCCGCCGCGCTGACCAGGTGCTGCACGGTGTCCAGGTCCAGCTCGGCGGTGCCCCGCGCCACCGACAGGGCCTCGTGCGCGAGGGCGCCCAGATCCCGGTCCCCGCCGTCCAGGGACAGTACGGTCGCCCCCGCGCGCCGGGCGTCGTGCACGCGCTCCAACAGCCCCGCGTCCGGCGCCTGCGGAGCCACCACCAGCACGGTGTGCCCGCGCCGGGCCGCCTCCAGCCGGGTCAGCCCGACCGACAGGTGCGGCGGCTCCCCGGCCCGTACGCGGTGCCGCACGAGGGTGGGCGCCAGCTCCGGCAGCCCCGACCAGGCGGCCTCGTCCACCAAGTGTGCCGCCAGGTGCCAGGGCTCGTACCGCTCGGTCCCCACCAGCAGCAGGTTCCCGCCGGCCGGTACGACGGCACGGCGCAGCGAGCCGGCGAAACCGCGCGCCGCGCCCGGCCACTGCGTACCGGCGAGCACCTCGCGCAACAGGGCGACCCTCACGGCATCCATATCGGCATCCTGCACCATGGAAGGGACATACGGGGGCGGTTCCCCGCGGCGCCGCCCGGCGTGCCCGACGGCGCCGCCCGGCCCCGGTTCCCGGGGAGCACGCGCCCTCCGCCGGGCCCCCGGACGGGCCGGTGGACGCGGAAGACACCCGGCGGCCGTTCGACTCCGCGGATCCCGCCGATACCCTCGCCCCCATGACTTCCTCAGACAGCACGCAGAAGCCGCCGGCCAAGGACCCGTGGGACCTGCCCGACGTCTCCGGCCTCGTCGTCGGCGTCCTCGGCGGCACCGGCGACCAGGGCCGCGGCCTCGCCTACCGGCTCGCCCGCGCCGGACAGAAGGTGATCATCGGCTCCCGCGCCGCCGACCGCGCGCGGACCGCCGCCGAGGAACTGGGCCTGGGCGTCGAGGGCGCGGACAACGCCGAATGCGCGCGCCGCAGCGACATCGTCATCATCGCCGTGCCGTGGGAGGGCCACGCCAAGACCCTCGAAGCGCTGCGCGAGGACCTCGCGGGCAAGCTCGTGGTGGACTGCGTCAACCCGCTCGGCTTCGACAAGCAGGGCGCGTACGCCCTCCAGGTCGAGGAGGGCAGCGCGGCGCAGCAGGCCGCGGCCCTGCTCCCGGACTCCCGGGTCACGGCGGCCTTCCACCACCTCTCGGCGGTGTTGCTCCAGGACGGGACGGTCGACGAGATCGACACCGACGTCATGGTCCTCGGCGAATCCCGTGCGGACACCGACCTGGTCCAGGCCCTGGCCGCCCGCATCCCGGGCATGCGCGGCGTCTTCGCCGGCCGCCTGCGCAACGCCCACCAGGTCGAGTCCCTCGTCGCCAACCTCATCTCCACCAACCGCCGCTACAAGGCCCACGCGGGTCTGCGCATCACGGACCTCTGACCCGCCGCCCGCCGCCCCCGCGCCGCGGGAGCGCGGGCTCCTTACGGCAGTACTGCGGGGCATGGGGGACACTGGAGGGGCTCGGCCCCGTTCAGTGTTTTTCGAGGAGCTCTCCCCATGCCCCGCCTTGCCGTCTTCGCCGTTGTCGTGTGCGTCCTCGCCGTGGCCGCGGCCGTCGTCGCCTTCGTGGAGGGCAGCTTCCTCGGGATCGTCTGGGTGCTGCTGGCCGGCCTCACGTCCAACATGGCCTGGTACTTCGTGCGCAAGGCGAAGGCCGAGAAGGCCGCCGCCGGGTCGCGCGCCGTTTAGGCCGTCGGGGCGGGCCCGGGCGGCGGTCACTCGGTCGCGCAGAGGCCCTCGGCGTCCTGCCAGAAGCGGTAGAGGTCGCGCCCGCAGTACGTCTCCAGGTCCCCCACGCCCAGCGCCGACAGGATGTCGCGCACCACGTCGAAGAAGAAGCCGTTGATCTCCGGGATCCACAGCAGCGCGAACACGGCGAGCAGCCCGAACGGCGCCAGCGGCGCCACCTCGCGGCGCACCCGGTGCGACAGCCAGGGCTCGATCACCCCGTAGCCGTCCAGGCCCGGCACCGGCAGGAAGTTCAGGATCGCCGCCGAGACCTGGAGCAGGGCGAGGAAGGCGAGCGCGTAGCGGAAGGCCCGCGGCACGCCGTCGAGGGCGTCCAGCCAGAACGGGGCGGTGCAGACGAGCGCGAAGGCCACGTTCGTCAGCGGGCCGGCCGCCGAGATCAGGCTGTGCCTCCAGCGTCCCCGGATCCGGTCGCGCTCGATGTACACCGCGCCGCCGGGCAGGCCGATCCCGCCCAGGATCACGAAGACCACCGGCAGCACGATGCTGAGCAGGGCATGGGTGTACTTGAGCGGATTCAGCGTCAGGTAGCCCTTGGCGCCGACCGACAGGTCGCCGCTGTGCAGGGCGGTGCGGGCGTGCGCGTACTCGTGCAGGCACAGCGACACGATCCACGCCGACGTCACGAAGAGGAACACGGCGAGCCCGGTGCTCGTCGCGTACCCCGTCCACACGGCCCAGCCCGTGACCGCCATGACCGCGGCGATCCCCAGGAACACCGCACTGATCCGCCGCTCGCCGCGCCCACCCTGATGACCCATGCGGCGAACCTATCCCGGGGGCGGGCGGAAATGGGTTCGGGTCCGGGGACCGGTCCGGCGACAATGGGCCGGTGCGTTACACGATCCTCGGCACCACCCAGGCCATCCGGGACGACGGGACCCCCGTCGCCGTCGGCGGAGCACGCCTGCGGGCACTGCTGACGGCGCTCGCGCTGCGGCCGGGGCGGGCGGTGCCCGTGGAACTGCTGGCCGCCGACGTGTGGCACGCCGACGCCCCCGCCGACGCGCCGGCCGCCCTCCAGGCGCTCGTCGCACGACTGCGGCGGGCCCTGGGCCGCGAGGCCGTACGCTCCGCCGCGGGTGGCGGATACCTGCTGGTCGCCGAGCGCGAGGACGTGGACCTGTACCGCTTCGAGCGGCTGGCCCGCGCCGGTGGCGAGGCGCTCGCCGAGGGGGACCCGGCCAAAGCCACCGCCCTGTACGACGACGCCCTCGCCCTGTGGCACGGGCCCGCCCTGGCGGACCTCCCCGACCCGGCGGCCGAGGCCGCGCGCTGGGAGGCGGTACGGACGGACGCGCGCCGGGGCCGGCTCGCCGCGGCCCTCGCCCTGGGCGAGGCGGAGCGGGCCCTGCCGGAGCTGGCCGCCCTCTGCGCGCGGCAGCCGCTGGACGAGTCCTTGCAGGCCCTGCGCATCCGGGCGCTGCGCGACGCGGGCCGCCCGGCTCAGGCGCTGGCCGTGTACGAGACCGTCCGCCGGGACCTCGCCGCCCGGCTCGGCGCCGATCCCGGTCCCGCCCTGCGCGCCCTGCACGGGGAACTCCTCTCCCCGTCCGCAGGCGCGCCCGCCTCCGCGGCGGACCCCGCCGCACCCTCGGAGGAGACCCGCGCGGCCGGTGCGGTCGGCGCCGCCGTCCCCGTACCGCCCGGACAGGGCGACGCCGGCGCGCGGGGCAACCTGAGGGCCCGGCTGACCACCTTCGTCGGGCGCGAGGACGACATCCGCGCCATCGGCGAGGACCTCGCGCGGGCCCGGCTCGTGACCCTGCTCGGGCCCGGCGGAGCCGGCAAGACGCGGCTGTCGCAGGAGGCCGCCGAGGCGCACGCAGGGACCGCCTGGCCCGACGGCGTGTGGCTCGTCGAGCTCGCCCCCGTGGACGACCCCGAGGACGTCGCCGAGGCGGCACTCGCCGCCCTCGGCGCGCGGGAGACCAAGCTGCGCGGCGCCTCCGCCGAGGAGATGCGGGCGCTGACCGACCGGACCGGGGACACCTCCCTCGACCGCCTCGCCGAGCACTGCGCCCGGCGCAGGCTCCTGCTGCTGCTCGACAACTGCGAGCACGTCATCGGCGCG
This sequence comes from Streptomyces sp. NPDC055254, assembly GCF_053606025.1. Lineage (NCBI taxonomy): Bacteria > Bacillati > Actinomycetota > Actinomycetes > Kitasatosporales > Streptomycetaceae > Streptomyces > Streptomyces sp. NPDC055254. Next base: position 44,941 of record NZ_JBSGQV010000021.1, read on the forward strand.
GCGGCCGAGCTGGCGGAGCGGCTGCTGACCCGGTGCCCGGGGGTGCGGATCCTCGCGACGAGCCGGGAGCCGTTGGGCGTGCCGGGGGAGTCGTTGCGCCCGGTGGAGCCGCTGCCGGACCCGGTGGCGCTGCGGCTGCTCGGGGACCGCGGCGCGGCGGCGCGGCCGGGGTTCAGTACGGCGCAGGATCCCGCGGCCGCCGCCGAGATCTGCCGGCGGCTGGACGGTCTGCCGCTGGCCATCGAACTGGCCGCCGCCCGGCTGCGGTTGCTGACGCCGCGGCAGATCGCGGACCGGCTGGACGACCGCTTCCGGCTGCTGACGAGCGGAGCCCGGACCGTGCTGCCCCGCCAGCAGACGCTGCGCGCCGTCGTCGACTGGTCCTGGGACCTCCTCGACGCGAACGAGCGCACGGTGCTGCGCCGCCTGTCCGTCTTCGCCGGCGGCTGCGACCTCGCCGCCGCCGAGGCGGTGTGCGCGGACACCCCGCCGGGCGGCATGCCGCCGGCGGGCACCTCGCCCGCGGACCCCGGCCCCGGCGCCGGTCCCGTCCCCGAAGGCGAGCCCGCCGAGCAGCACACCGACCCGCGGGGCCGGCCCACCGGGCTCGGTGTCCCCGACGTCGCGGCCGTCCTCGGCTCCCTCGTCGACAAGTCCCTGGTCCTCGCCGAACCGGCCCCCGACGACACCGGCATGCGCTACCGCACGCTGGAGACCGTCGGGGAGTACGCCGCCGAGCGCCTCGCCGAGGCGGGCGGCGACCGGGAGGGCACCGAGCGCCGCCACCTCGTGCACTACCGCGAACTCGCCCGCACCACCGAGCCCCTGCTGCGCGGACACCAGCAGCGCGCGGCCGCCGTCCGGATCGCCACCGAGTACGAGAACCTCCGTACCGCCCTGCGCCGGGCCGTCGCGTTCCGCGAGGTCGGCGAGGTGCTGTGCCTCGTCCACTCCCTGGCCTGGTACTGGCACATGCACGACCTGCGCACCGAGTCCCGGCACTGGTCCGACGCCGCCGCCGCCCTCGGCCCCGACCCCTTCGCGCCGCCCGTCGCCCCCGCGCGGCCCGTCCACGAGCGGATCGTCGACACCCCGCCGCCCTACAGCGGCGAGCTGCTCACCGACGGCTGGCGCGGCATCCAGATGCTCAAGCTCGCCTCGCGCGACCAGAACAGCGCCGACTGGAGCACCCCCGAGATCCGCGCCCGGATCGACCGGGTGATCGCCGCCTACCGCCCCGGACTCCCGCAGACCTGCCGGACCCCGGGCAGCCTGTGGATCTACGCCGTGATGATCGCAGGCGACGCCGGGATGCTCCAGCGCGTGGTCGACGAGACCGTCGCCACCGCCCGCGCGCTCGGCTACCGCTGGGAGCTGGCCTCCGCCCTCCAGCTCCGCGCCAACGTCCTCGCCAACCGCGCCGACTGGGCCGGCGACGCCTCCCGCGACGCCGAGGAGAGCCTGGCCCTGTTCCGCGAGCTCGGTGACGACTGGGGCTGCGCCGAGGCCCTCTCCGCCCGCGCCGAGGCCCGGGAGAAGCGTGGCGAGTACGCCAGGGCCGCCGGGGACTTCCGCGAGGCGATCGAGCACGCCGAACGCCTCGGCGCGCAGGCGCAGGTGACGGTGCTCCGGGTGCGGATGGCCGGCACCCTCGTCGAGCACGGCGAGATCGAGGAGGCCGAGGGGATCCTCACCGGCATCCTCGGCGAGGTGCGGCAGTACGGCAACGAGGCCGTGCCCGCCGCCCGCATGTTCCTCGCGGGCATCCTCGGCCGCACCGGGCGGTTCCCCGAGGCCCGGGCCCAGATCAAGGCCCTCCGCGAGGAGTTCGCCTTCGGCGCGTACGCCGTCTTCGACGTGTTCCTGCTCGCCATGCTGGCCTGGCTCGACAACCAGCAGGGCCGGTACGAGGAGGCGCTGGCGCGGATCCGCACCGGCGTCGCCAGGGCCCAGGACCCGATGGCCGTGATGGTCGCCCCGCAGCTGCCCGCGGTGTTCCTGCTGACGGCGGCCGTGGCCCTGGTCCCGCCCGACGGCCCGGGCCGTCCGTACGACGCCGCGCGGCTGCTCGGCGCCTACCGGGCCCACCTGCCGCCCGGGCACTTCCAGGTCAGCACGGAACGCGCCGACGCCGCCCTGGCCGAGCGGCTGGCGCGGGCGGCGCTGGGCGACGCCGGATACGAGGCGGCGTACGCCGAGGGCGGCGGCCTCACCCTGGAGGAGGCCACCGCCCTGGTCTGATCCGGCACCCGCCGGGGGTCCGTCCGGGACGCGATCCGAACGGACCGATCCGACGCGGCCCGGATCAGGTCTTCTGACGGAACTTGCGGACCGCGAGCGGCATGGTGACCGCCGTGATGACCAGCGACCAGAGCAGCGTCATCCACACCGAGTCGCCGATCGGAGTGCCGTTGATCAGGGCGCGGGCGGCGTCGGCCAGGTTGGACAGCGGGTTGTAGTCGGTGAAGGACTGCAGCCAGCCCGGCATCGTGGACGGCGGGGCGAAGATCGAGCTGCCGAACTGCAGCGGCATCAGGACGAGCATCGCCATGCCCTGGACGGCCTGCGCGGTCTTCATGGTCAGACCGAGCAGGATGAAGATCCACATCAGCGAGGCGCCGAAGACGGCGGACAGGCCGATGGCGAGGAACAGGTCCAGCACCGAACTCTTGATCGACAGGCCGAGGATGAAGCCCACCGTGAGCAGGATCGCGATGGCGACCATCATCCGGCCGATCTCGACGACGATCTTGGCGAGGAGCACGGAGGACCTGGCGATCGGCATGGACCGGAAGCGGTCCATCACGCCCTTCTTGAAGTCGTCGTTGACCCCGGTGCCGACGGCCATCGCGATGTTCATGCCCATCATGGCCATCAGGCCGGGCACCACGTAGTTGACGTAGTCGCTCTGGTTCCCCTGGCCGGAGATCGCGCCGCCGAAGACGAACACGAACAGCAGCGTGAAGATGATCGGCATGAACAGGACGTCGAACATCGACTCCGGGTCCTGCTTGATCTGCAGGGCGTTGCGGCGCACCAGGGCGCCGATGTGCCGCAGGTTGGCCCGCAGGCCGATCCGGCCCTCGCCGGACTGCCGCGCCGACTCCGCGGCCGGGCCGGGAGCGGTCGGAGCGGGCTTCGTCGTGGTTACGGTGCTCATGCCGCGACCTCCTCGGTCTGGTCGGCGGGGACGGAGTCCTCGGCGGAGGCGGGCTTCTGCCCGGTGATGGACAGGAACACCTCGTCGAGGCTGGGCAGGTAGGTGCCGAGATCGGCGATCGCGTACCCGCGGGCGGCCAGCAGGCCCACCACGGCGGTCAGCTGCTCGTCGCTCAGGATGGGGACCAGCAGCACGCCCTCGTCGGGCACGGCCTGGGAGCCGGCCACGCCGTCCAGGCCGGCCTCGGCCAGCGAGCGGGCCATGCCCGGCAGGTCGGAGGCGGCCACCGGGCGGATCCTCAGGGTGCGGCCGCCGACGCGGGCCTTCAGCTCGTCGACCTTGCCGCTGGCGATGACCTTGCCGCGGTCGATGACCGTGAGCTCGCCGGCGAGCTGCTCGGCCTCCTCCATGTACTGGGTGGTGAGGAGCACGGTGGCGCCCTCGGCGACCAGCCGCTGGACCTCGTCCCACACCTCGTTGCGGGTGCGGGGGTCGAGGCCCGTGGTCGGCTCGTCCAGGTAGAGGACGGCCGGGTTGCCGATCAGCGAGGCGGCGAGGTCGAGTCGCCGGCGCATGCCGCCGGAGTAGTTCATGGCGGCCTTCTTGGCCGCCTCGGTCAGCGAGAACCGCTCCAGCATCTCGTCCGCGCGGCGGCGGGCGTCCTTGCGGGAGAGGTCGAGCAGCCGGCCGATCATGTAGAGGTTCTCCCAGCCGGAGAGCTTCTCGTCGACCGAGGCGTACTGACCGGTGAGGCCGATGGTCCGGCGCAGCTGCCGGGGCTGGCGGACCACGTCGTAGCCCGCGACCCGGGCGGTGCCGGCGTCCGGGACGATCAGGGTGGAGAGGCAGCGCACCAGAGTGGTCTTGCCGGCGCCGTTGGGCCCCAGGACCCCGAGGACCGTGCCCTCGCGGACGTCGAGGTCGACGCCGTCGAGGGCCTTGGTCTCGCCGTAGTGCTTGACCAGCCCCCGTACTTCTACGGCGTTGGGGTTCTTGTCGTTTCGCGTCATGCCCACCATGGGACCATCCGCCACTGACAAACGACCGACAGTCCACCTACATCCAGCGGACGAGCGGCCGACGGCCCGCGCGGCACGGGCCGGCGGGCCGTCGGTCACGCTGCCCGTCAGTGGAAGGCGTGCTCCTCCTGCGGGAACGTTCCGCCGACGACGTCCTGGGCGAAGGCCTTCGCCGCGTCGCCCATGGTCCGGCGCAGGTTCGCGTACTGCTTCACGAAGCGCGGCAGCTTCCCGCCGGTCAGACCCATCATGTCGGTCCACACCAGCACCTGCGCGTCGCACTCCGAGCCCGCGCCGATGCCCACCGTCGGGATGTGCAGGGACCGGGTGACCTCGGCCGCCAGCTCCGCCGGGACCAGCTCCAGCACCACCGCGAAGGCGCCCGCGTCCTGCGCGGCCTTCGCGTCGCGCAGCAGCTGGTGCGCGGCCTCGTCACCGCGGCCCTGCACCCGGTAGCCCATGGCGTTCACGGACTGCGGGGTCAGGCCCAGGTGGGACATGACGGGGATGCCGGACCGCACGATCAGCTCGGTCTGGGGCAGCGAGCGCTCGCCGCCCTCCAGCTTGACCGCGCCGACCCCGGCCTCCTTGACGAGGCGGGTGGCGCTGCGCAGCGCCTGCACGGCGCCCTCCTGGTAGGAGCCGAACGGCAGGTCGCCGATGACGAGGGCCCGACCGGTGCCCCGGACCACGGCCGCCGACAGCAGGGTCATCTCGTCCATCGTCACGGGGACGGTGGTCTCGTAGCCGAGGTGACAGTTGCCCATCGAGTCACCGACGAGGATGACCGGGATGCCGGCCTCGTCGAAGACGGACGCGGTCATCGCGTCGTAGGCGGTGAGCATGGGCCACTTCTCGCCGCGCTCCTTGGCGAGGGTGAGGTCGCGGACGGTCAGGCGCCGGGTGCCCGCGCCGCCGTACAGGGTGGAAGGAGCGGGGGAAGAAGCGGCGGAGGAGGTGGCGGGAGAAGCGGTGGGGGAGGCGGCGGGCGAGGCCGTCGCAGCGGGTTCGCGGGCAGGCGAAACGGCATGCGTCATTGCAACTGCTCCTTGTGTCATCTCGAGGCGCCCTCACGGCGTCCCCGGACTCACCCACCATGGTGACATCCGCGCGGCCCCACGCGGAAGTGGTGGGCGGGCACGAGGCCCCGGGCGATCCAATGTGCGCGTTTCGTGACAAGCGGAACCCGGGCCGCACGGCCGTTCGTCCTCCCGGACGTACGACCGCGACAGGCGGTCGTACGTACGGCACGGAAGGCTCCGTACATCGCCTAGGGTCAAGGGGCGGGGACGGAGCGCGAGCACGGCAGTGAGGGCAGCGGCATGGCACAGGCGTACATGACGGAGACGGGGAACGGCGGCTCGGAGCCCGAGCCCGCGGAATCCCGCTTCCGGCGCCGGCTGGCCGAACTGCGCGGCGACCGGGGCATCTGGCGGCGCGGTCTGGTGCTCGCCGCGATCTCCCTGCTGATCTCGCTCGTCATGATCTTCCACGCGGAGCTGCCCAACGACGTGGGCAACCTGGGCAGCCTCATCGACACCTTCCTGCCCTGGCTGGGCCTGGCCGTCCCGGTGCTGTTCGCGGCCGCCCTCTTCCGCCGGTCGGCCACCGCGCTCGTCGCCGTGCTGCTGCCGGCCGTGGTCTGGGCGAACGTGTTCGGCGGTCTGGTCACCGACAAGTCGGGCGCCGGCGGCAACCTCGTCGTCGCCACCCACAACGTCGACGCCGACAACGCCGACCCGCGCGGCACCGCCGAGTCGGTCGCGAAGGCGGGAGCCGACGTCCTGGCCCTGACCGAGCTCAAGCCGAGCGCCGTCCCCGCGTACGAGAAGGCCCTCGCCGGCACGTACAAGTACCACTCGGTGGAGGGCACCGTCGGGGTGTGGAGCAGGTACCCGCTGACCTCCAGCCAGCCCGTGGACATCAAGATGGGCTGGACCCGGGCCATGCGCGCCACCGTCACCACCCCCTCGGGCGACGTCGGTGTCTACGTCGCCCACCTGCCCTCCGTGCGGGTCAAGCTCAAGGCCGGCTTCACCGCCAACCAGCGCGACAACAGCGCCGACGCGCTGGGCGCGGCCCTCGCGGCCGAACCCCTGAAGAAGGTCGTCCTGCTCGGCGACCTCAACGGCACCATGAACGACCGGGCCCTGTCGGAGGTCACCTCGCAGATGCGCTCCACGCAGGGCGCGGCGGGCGACGGCTTCGGCTTCAGCTGGCCGGCCCAGTTCCCGATGGCCCGGATCGACCAGATCATGGTCCGCGGGATCAGGCCCGAAGCCTCCTGGACGCTCCCGCGCACCGGAAGCGACCACCTGCCCGTCGCCGCCCGCATCACCGTCAAGCCCTGAGGGCCGTACCGCGGCCCCCGCGCGGGGGTCGCGTCACCGCCTCCGCGCGGGGGCGGTGACACCGCCCCGCGCGCAGCGCCGCTACGCCTGCTCTCGCCAGCCGTTCGTGATGGGCAGCCGGCGGTCCTTGCCGAAGCCCTTGGCGGAGATCTTCGTGCCCGGCGGGTACTGGCGCCGCTTGTACTCCGCCGCGTCCACCATGCGCACGGTCCGGGCGACCACCTCCCGGTCGAAACCGGCCCCGACGATCGCCTCCAGGCCCTGGTCGCGGTCCACGTACAGGGCCAGGATCGCGTCCAGCACCGGGTAGTCGGGCAGCGAGTCCGTGTCCACCTGGCCGGGCCGCAGCTCGGCGCTCGGCGGCTTCACGATCGAGTTGCGGGGGATCGGCGGGGTCTCGCCGCGCTCGGCGGCGGCGCGGTTGCGGTACTCGGCGAGCCGGAAGACGTCCGTCTTGTACACGTCCTTGATCGGGCCGTAGGCGCCCACCGAGTCGCCGTACAGGGTGGAGTAGCCGACGGCCAGCTCCGACTTGTTGCCCGGCGCCAGCACGATGTGTCCCTCCTGGTTGGACAGCGCCATCAGCATCGTGCCGCGCAGCCGGGACTGGAGGTTCTCCTCGGCGAGTCCGGTGAGGCCCAGCGAGGCCATGTACGCGTCGAACATCGGCTCGATCGCCACGGTCCGGAAGTTCAGGCCGGTGCGCTCGGCGAGGTCGGCCGCGTCGTTTTTGGAGTGGTCCGAGGAGTACTTCGAGGGCATCGACACGCCGTACACGTTCTGCGCGCCGATCGCGTCGCAGGCCAGCGCCGCGACGAGCGCGGAGTCGATGCCTCCGGAGAGCCCGATCAGGACGGAGCGGAACCCGTTCTTCTTGACGTACGCGCGCAGGCCCACGACGAGCGCGTCGTAGATCTCCTCGTCGTCTTCGAGCCGGTCGGCGTAGCCGCCGGGCACCACCGGCTCGTACGGGGCCACGGGGTCCTCGGAAAGGATCACCCGGTCGATGCGCAGGCCGTCGGCGACCACGCCCTCGGGGGCGTCGGGGCGCGCGGCGGGCAGGTCGAGGTCGACGAGCACGCAGCCCTCGGAGAACTGCGGGGCCCGCGCGACGACCTCGCCGGCCGCGTCGACGACGATCGAGTCGCCGTCGAAGACCAGATCGTCCTGGCCGCCCATCATGGCGAGGTAGGCGAGGGTGCAGCCGGCCTCCTGGGCCCGCTTGCGGACGAGTTCCAGGCGCAGGTCGTCCTTGTTGCGCTCGTACGGGGACGCGTTGATGGAGATCAGCAGCCCGGCCCCGGCGGAGCGGGTGGCCGGGACGCGGCCGCCGTCCTGCCAGAGGTCCTCGCAGATCGCCAGGGCCACGTCGACGCCGTGCACCCGGATCACCGGCTGGGTGTCGCCCGGCACGAAGTACCGGAACTCGTCGAAGACGCCGTAGTTGGGGAGATGGTGCTTCGCGAAGCGCAGGGCGACCTGCCCCCGGTGCAGCACGGCGGCCGCGTTCTCCGGGGAGCCGGCGGGCCGGCCGAGCCGGGGCGTGGCCTTCTCGGTGCGGTCGAGGTAGCCGACGACGACCGGCAGCTCGCCGAGGCCCTCGGTCGCCAGCCGGGCGGCGAGCTCGCGCAGCGCGGCGCGGGAGGCCTCGACGAAGGACCCGCGCAGGGCGAGGTCCTCGACGGGGTACCCGGTCAGCGTCATCTCCGGGAACGCCACCAGGTGGGCGCCCTGCTCGGAGGCGTGCCGGGTCCAGTGGACGACCGAGTCCGCGTTGGCGGCGATGTCGCCCACGTGCGAGTCGATCTGATTCAGAGCGAGGCGTAGTTGAGGCACGGGCCCAGTCTAATCGTCTTTCTGACGCGATGTCCTGGGAACGCTACGGTGACGGGCCGGAAAACGGGCCGGAAACGAGCCGGCAAACGAGCGAGAAACGGGCGGGGTAACGCGCGTGAGGCGCCCCTTTGCGGGGGCGCCTCACGGGTGGTGCGGGTGTGCGGGGGCGGGGCGGTCGGATCAGCCGATGGGGCCGTTCCAGATCGCGTCGTCGTAGTCGGCGAGGCTGCCGGGCGACATCTCGAAGTGCAGGCCCTTGGAGTCCTCGGGCACGTCGAAGAGGAAGGAGGCGGTGGCCGACTGGCCGGGCAGGACCGATCCCTTGAAGAGCTTCGGCAGGTTGCCGTCGAAGACCATCTCGACCTCGTTGCCCTTGTCGTCACGGGCGTTCGGCAGCGCGCTGGACACGTCGATCGCGGCGGATGACTTGTTCGCGATCGTCACCGTCACCTTGACCCCGCGGCCCACGCGCTCGGTGGGGTACGCGTTCTTGCCGATGCTCTGCGGCGAGGCGCCCGCCACGACGAGCTCGACGCCGTCGTCGTAGACGAACGGCTTGCCCCACTCCAGCGCGGAGGTCTTGCCGGGGATGTCGGACGGGGAGGCCTTCGGGCTGCTCTTGGAGCCGGGCGGCGTGTAGGAGGGGTAGATGTCGGAGGCGTCGATCTGCTTGTCGATCTCCTTGTCCACCTCCTTCACGAACGCGGCGGTGATGAAGAAGCCGCCGGCGGACGCGCCGAGGCTGAGGGCGCCGAGGACGATGCCCGCGACGGCCATCTGCTTGCGCGGGGCGCCCTTGCGGGCGCGGACGAGGCCGCCGATGCCCAGACCGAGGCCGGTCAGGCCGAGGAGGGCGCCGGCCCAGAAGAAGAACGGGGTGATGCCGACCAGGATGGCGACGATGCCGAGGACCAGCGCGGCGATGGCGAGGCCGTTGTTGGGCTGGGCGGCCGGCGGGTAACCGGGGTAGCCGGGGCCGCCGTAGCCGGGACCGGGCTGGGCCCACGGGTTCCCGGGGCCGCCGGGTCCACCCGGGGCGCCGGGGCCGCCCGGGACCGCGCCGTACGCCGGCGCCTGGGGGGCCTGCGCCCCGGGGGCGGGCGGTGCGAAGGGGGAGCGGGCCGGGTTCTCCGGGGTCGGCGCCGCGAAGGGTGAGGGGGCCGGGGCCGAGGCCGCGAAGGGTGCGGGCGCCGGGGCCGGAGCGGATGCCGGAGCGGCATCTCCCGGGGCCGGAGAAGGTGACGGGACCGGGGCCGGGGCCGGGGCGGATGCCGGAGCGGCGTCTTCCGGTGCCGGCGAGGACGTCGGGGCGGGGGCCGGGGCCTTGTCGAACGACGGCGGCTGCGCGGGCGCGGGTATGGACACCGCCTCGGGTACGGGAGTACCGGCCGGCTCGGTCGGGGTGCTGTGCGGATTCGGCGGGGTGCTCATACCGGCGGTGGCGTCCTTCGGTCGCGGTTGTCGTGATCAGCGCAAGACTGCCACGCCCCCGTCTCCCACCGGCCGGATTTTCACCGCCCGTTCGGCCCCGGGCACTTGGGGAGCGGGCAGGGCCGCCGCGCCCGGAGCCGACCGCCGCGGGACCGGCCGAGGTCCACCGCCGCACGGCGCACGGCGCGGCAACGCGCCCTCCAGCAGCGGGAATCGCGCGTTCCCGACCCCCCGCACGCCACCCCGCCCGGCGGGACCCCCGGGCGCCGCCGAGTGCGGTGGCCCTCCGCCGGGCCACGAAGCGGGAGCCCCGCCGCGAGTGCGGAAGCCGTCACATCGTTGCGGAGTTGTTGAACTACGCCCCACGCCCCACGCCCCACGCAGGCGCGTCGGCCCGGCCACGCCGCACGCATAGTCGCGGGGCCGGCCCGGGTGCACCGCACGGAACCCGGACGGGCCATGCCGACGCGGCGCAGCACGCGGCGGTGGCCCGGGCGCACGCCGGCGGGCCGGCCCGGGCCCGACCGGCAACGTAGACGAGTGGTGGGGGTCACTGCGGGCCATCGGGGCGGGCGAGGCAACGGAGTGGGCCGGGGACACGTCATCCAGGGCGTGGGAATCAGTCGGACGGCCCAGGGCGAGCACGGCGACGGTGCCCGGACGGAGCCCGGCCAGTGGCGGCCGGGCCCTCGGGGCGGCTCGCCGGTGCCCGCGCGTCAGGGCCGGAACCCTGTCCGGGGTGGGTATCCGACCGGAGGCCCGACCCCGGCCGTTCTGCTTAGGATCAGTCACACCATGTCCCCACACGGACTCACGTCGCGGACGGCCCGGCCGGTCGCGGTCCTCATAGGCCTCGGCGCCATCGCGTACACCGCGTGGGTGCTCGAAGTCGTCCTGTCCACGGGGCTCGACCCCGTCCAGACGTACGTCAGCGAGCTCGCCGCCCAGAACCAGCCGCTCGGCGGGCTCTTCCGTGCCACCGACTTCACCGCCGGCGTGCTCGCCTTCGCGGGCGGTCTGCTGGCCCTGCTCCGGCTGGTGCGGTGCGCCGAGTCCCGCCGCCCCTGGGCGGTCGTCGGCTGGTCCGGAGTCACCCTCTTCGGCGCCGCCACCGCCGCCGACGCCTGGCTGCCGCTCAGCTGCGCGCCCACCGTGGACCCCGAATGCGCGGCCCGGGAGACCGCCGGGCTGGTCCCGGCCACCCACCAGGCCCACGCCGTCAGCAGCGGCCTCGCGATGACCGGCGCCGTCGTCGGGATCGTGGCCCTCACCGTCGCCGCGCGCCGGTACGGCTGGTTCGCTCCGCTGGCCCGCTTCGGGCCGGTGCTCGTCGTCCTCGAACTGCTCGCCACGGTGTGGACGCTGTGCGCCATCGCGATGTTCACCGCGGGGCACGGGACCTGGGCCCTCGGCGCGGGGCAGCGGCTCCAGGTGCTGCTGGTGGCGCTGTGGCTCGGACTGCTCGCGTACTCCGTCCACCGGGAGGGCCGTACGTGAGCGGCGGCGCGGCGGGCGGCCGGTTCGTCCGGGTGGACGGGCTCGCGCTGCACGTCGTCGTCGAGGGCGGCGAAGCCCGGGACCAGGATCAGGACCGGGCTCGGGACCAGGACCGGGCTCGGGCTCGGGCTCGGGCTCGGGACCAGGCGCGGGGCCGGGGCCCGGGACCGGTGTGCGTGCTCAGCGCCGGGCTCGCCATGGCCTGGTTCGACTGGGACGAGGTCGCCGCGCGGCTCGTCGCCGCCGGCCGCACGGTGGTCCGCTTCGACCGTCCCGGCCACGGCCTCAGCGCCCCCGCTCCCACCCCGGCGACCGCCGCCGGGGAGGCCCACCGGATCGCCGCCCTGCTGGACGCCCTGGAGCCGGTGGTCGCCCGCCGGCCCGTCACCGTCGTGGGGCACTCGATCGCCGGCTTCCACGTCGAGGCCTTCGCCCGCCTCCACCCCGACCGCACCGAGGCGCTGGTCCTCCTCGACAGCAGCGTCGAGGAGGACCCGCCCGGGTGGCCGGCCGGCACACCGGCCGCCGCCGCGCTGCGCACCGGCACCGCCCGCCTGCTCGGCCGGGCGGTGACCGCCGTCGGACTCCCCGCCGCGCTGGGGCCGGCCGCGCGGCGGGCCGCCGTACGGGTGTCCCGGACCGGCGGCGCCGACCCGGCCCCGCGGGACCTCGTACGCCGCTGCTACCGCACCGGCCGTGTCTGGCGCGGGGCGCTGCTGGAGAACTCCGGCTACATGGACGTGGCCGCCGAGCTCCTCGCCCTGCGCGGGACCCACCCGCTGACCGCCCCCACCACCGTCCTGGCCGGCTACGAGCAGACCCTCCCCGCCGCCCTCACCCCCGGGCCCCACGACGCCGCGGCAGCCCTCCGCCGCGCCTTCGCCGCGGCGCCCGCCGGCGGCCGTACCGCCCCGCGCTGGCTCACCCGCCAGGCCGAACTCGCCGACCGTCTCGGCGCCCGCTTCGAGGTCGCCGAGCACGCCGGCCACCTGATCATGCTGGACAGCCCGGACCAGGTCACCGGAGCGATCCTCACCGCGGCGCGGCCGCGCCGCTAGCCGCCGCCGCGGCCGCACCTGCTACCGCGCCGGCGGCGGCGGGAGCCGGCCTGCGGCTCAGGTCCTCGGCCGCTGCGCCTTCATCCGGCCCGCGGCCCCTGGCCGGGCCCTCGACCAGCCCCGGCGGAGGCGTTTTCCGCCGGGCCGCGCCGCCGGCGGAGCGGTGGCCGGGCCGCGCCGCCGGCGGGGCGGTCAGCCGCGGGCGTAGACGCGTTCCGCCCAACCGGCTATCTGCTCCTCCGAGAGGTGCTTGGCCAGGTCGGCCTCGCTGATCATGCCGACGAGCCTCTTGTCGCGGATCACCGGCAGCCGCTTGATCTGGTGGCTCTGCATCTCCTCCAGCACCTCGGAGACGTCCGCGCCCGCGTCGATCCAGCGCGGCGTGCCCTTGGCCATGTCACCGGCCGTCATCCTCGACGGGTCGTGCCCCTTGGCCACACAGCCCACCACGATGTCGCGGTCGGTCAGGATGCCGCAGAGCCGTTCCTCGGCGTCGCTGATCGGCAGCGCGCCCACGTTGAGGCTGCTCATCAGCTGAGCGGCCCGGTCCAGGGTCTCGGTGGCGGGGATCCACTGGGCCCCGGGGTGCATGATCTCTCCGGCGGTCGTCATCGCTTAAACCTCCTGAGCACGCCGTTCCGGACGGACGCGGGCGCGCCCGCCCCGGCGGCCCTCGCCGCCCACCCGCACGGCGGCACGCACGCGCGCCCGTACGGGTGAGGGAAGGGACGCCTCCCCCCACCGTACGAGCGTGTTCGCTCACCCGCGCGGCGCGGCCCCGCGCTGCCTCAGCATGTCCGCCATCAGGGTGAGCTCCGAGCGCTGCGCGTCGACCATGCCCTGGGCCAGGTCCCGCTCGACCGGAGTGACGCACTGCCGCGCGCAGCCCTCGGCCATGGCGACGCCTCCCACGTGGTGGTCGGTCATCAGCTGGAGGTAGAGCACCTCGGCGTCCCGGCCCGCGGCGGCGCCCAGCCGCCCGATCTCCTCCTTGGTGGCCATGCCGGGCATCAGCGCACCGGGCGCGGCGGCGGCGCCGTGCGCCCCGTGCCCCGCGTGCCCGCCACCGCCGCCGGTGCCACCGCCGCCCATCCAGGACATCGGCGGCTCGTCGGCCAGTACCTTCGGCAGCCCCCACAGGTCCAGCCAGCCCAGCAGCATGCCGCGCTGGTTGGCCTGGGTGTTGGCGATGTCGTACGCGAGGGTGCGCACGGCCTCGTCCTGGGTGCGGTCGCGCACGACGAAGGACATCTCCACCGCCTGCTGGTGGTGCACCGCCATGTCCCGGGCGAAGCCCGCGTCCGGCGAGTGGAGCCCCGGCGCGCGGTCCGGCGTTCCCGCGTCCCCGCTCGCGGCGGCGACCGTGGCCGCCCCCGCGAACAGCGCCGCCGCCAGGACGGCCGTACCCGCGACCCAGTACGTACGGGTGGGACGGCTCACTTGTCGGCCAGCCCGCTGGTGCAGGCCGCGCCCGGCTCCGGGGTCTGCGGGCCCTGCACGTACTTGGTGAAGAACTGCGCCACCCGCGGGTCGTCCGCCTTCTCCACCGTCAACTGCTTGCCCCACGCACTGAGCATGATCGCGCCGGCCTGCTCCTTGACGGGGCTCATCAGCGTGTACGTGGTCTTGCCCACGCGCTCGGCGAGGGCGTCCACGTCGCCCTTGGCCGCCTTGTCGTTGTACGTCACCCACACGGCCCCGTGCTCCAGCGAGTGCACGGCGTTCACCTCGGGGACGGGGTTCTTGTAGACGTCGCCGTCGCAGTTCATCCAGCGGGGGTGGTGGTCGCCGCCGACCGGCGGGTTCATCTCGTACTTCACCGGGGTCTCGACGTGGTTGCGGCCGAGGTTCTTGGCCTCCCAGGTCTGCTCGCCGTCGACCGGGGTCTTGCGGGCGGTCTCCGCGGCCGCCTTCTCGCGCCGCTCGGTCTCCTTCTGGTCGATCAGCACCCAGGCGCCGAAACCGACCAGGCCGGCGACGATCACGCCCGAGGTGGTGATCGCGATGGCCTTGTTGCGCCGGTCGCGTGCCTTGTCCGCGCGACGCATGTCGGCTATCCGGGCCTGCCGGGACTGCGGCTCGGGGGTGTTGCCGGTCCTGCGGGACTTGCTGGCCATGTGCCCTGTTCCTTCTGCTGAGGGGGGTGGGGTGGGACGCGTGGGACCGGATCCGTCAGGTCCGCAGCACTTGCAGGGCGTGCAGGTCGGGGGCTCGGGCGAGCGGCCGGGGCGGCCGGACCGACCCCGTCACGTCCGCCGCCGCGAGCGGTACGGGCTCCCCGCCCGCCAGGGTCGCGGCGGGCGGCGGGACGGGCAGCACCCCCGGGGTGACGTGCACCAGCGGCGAGCAGCCGGGCGGGTCGTACGGGGACGCGCAGACGGCGTGCGCGGCGCCGTGCGGGCCGTGCCCCGGGCCGCGGGGTGCGCGGGGGGCGGCGGCGCGGGGCGTGACGGCACCGGGGGTGGCGGCGCGGGGCGTGCGGGCGCCGGGGGCGGCGTCGCGGGGCGTGCGGGCGCCGGGGGTGGCTGCGGCCGTGGGACCGGTCGCGGAGCCGGCTGTGGCACCGACCGCAGCGCCTCCCGTCGCGCCGACCGCAGCGCCTCCCGCCGCGAAGGTCGCAGCGCCTCCCGCCGCGCCGGCCGCAGCGCCTCCCGTCGCGCCGGCCGCAGCGCCTCCCGTCGCGCCGGTCGCCGTACGGGCGGAACCGCCGGCGGGCCCGTGGTGGGCCTCACCCGGGCGCGCGCAGAGCAGCAGCGCCCCGGCCAGCACCCCCAGGGCCAGCAGGAGGACGGCATGCGGGAACGAGGGACGTCCTTGACGCCCCCGCCGCGTGTACTCCCGGCCCCCCATGGGCGCAGATGGTAATGCTCATGACGGGCCCGAGGTCAGTGCGGGGTGCCGTGACCTTTCCCGGGTGCGTAATGTGGCGGAAACCACGGCTGGCGATACTGGGCCGGCCCCACTGTGCCCCGCACTCCCGCGGCGGTGGTGCACAGGCCGTCTGAACTGCGAGGATGAAGGCATGGACAAGCAGCAGGAATTCGTCCTCCGGACGCTTGAGGAGCGCGACATCCGCTTCGTGCGGCTGTGGTTCACCGACGTACTGGGCTTCCTCAAGTCCGTCGCGGTCGCCCCCGCCGAGCTGGAGCAGGCCTTCGACGAGGGCATCGGCTTCGACGGCTCCGCCATCGAGGGCTTCGCGCGGGTCTACGAGTCCGACATGATCGCCAAGCCGGACCCGAGCACCTTCCAGATACTGCCGTGGCGCGCGGAGGCCCCCGGGACCGCCCGGATGTTCTGCGACATCCTGATGCCCGACGGCTCCCCGTCGTTCGCGGACCCCCGCTACGTCCTCAAGCGCATCCTGGCCAAGACCTCCGACCTGGGCTTCACCTTCTACACCCACCCCGAGATCGAGTTCTTCCTGCTGAAGGACAAGCCGCTGGACGGCACCCGCCCGGTGCCCGCCGACAACTCCGGCTACTTCGACCACACTCCGCAGAACGTGGGCATGGACTTCCGCCGCCAGGCGATCACCATGCTCGAATCGATGGGGATCTCGGTCGAGTTCAGCCACCACGAGGGCGCCCCCGGCCAGCAGGAGATCGACCTCCGCTACGCCGACGCCCTCTCCACGGCCGACAACATCATGACCTTCCGCCTGGTGATGAAGCAGGTCGCCCTGGAACAGGGCGTGCAGGCCACCTTCATGCCGAAGCCCTTCTCGGAGTACCCCGGTTCGGGCATGCACACCCACCTCTCCCTCTTCGAGGGCGACCGCAACGCCTTCTACGAGTCGGGCGCCGAGTACCAGCTCTCCAAGGTCGGCCGGTCCTTCATCGCGGGCCTCCTCAAGCACGCGGCGGAGACGGCCGCGGTCACCAACCAGTGGGTCAACTCCTACAAGCGCATCTGGGGCGGCTCCTCCCGCAGTGCCGGCGCGGGCGGCGAGGCCCCCTCGTACATCTGCTGGGGCCACAACAACCGCTCCGCGCTGATCCGCGTCCCGATGTACAAGCCGGGCAAGACCGGCTCCTCGCGCGTCGAGGTCCGCTCGATCGACTCCGGGGCCAACCCCTACCTCACCTACGCGGTCCTCCTCGCGGCGGGCCTCAAGGGCATCGAGGAGGGCTACGAACTTCCGGCCGGCGCCGACGACGACGTCTGGGCCCTGTCCGACGCCGAACGCCGCGCGATGGGCATCGAACCCCTCCCGCAGAACCTCGGCGAGGCCATCGCCCTGATGGAACGCAGCGAACTGGTCGCGGAGACCCTCGGCGAGCACGTCTTCGACTTCTTCCTCCGCAACAAGAAGCAGGAGTGGGAGGAGTACCGCTCGGAGGTCACGGCCTTCGAACTCCGCAAGAACCTCCCCGTCCTGTAGCGGCACGTGTACGGCTCGCCGGGACGGCGGTCATCGACCGCCGTCCCGGTGGGGCCGGTGCGGACCGCCAACCACCCCCGACCCCCCGGCTGGGAGCAATGGTCGTCCACGTCGTCGCTCCCCTGAACGGCGAGCTCCCCGCCCCCGAGCGGGTCTGGTACGCCTCCTACGGCTCCAACATGCACCTGGACCGGCTCGCCGCGTACATCGCGGGCGGGACGCCGGCCGGCGCGGCGCGCACGTACCCGGGATGCCGGGACCACCGGGCGCCGGAGCGGTCGATCGCGGTGGAACTCGACGGCTCCCTGTACTTCGCCACCGAGTCCCTGGTCTGGACGGGAGGTCGGGCCTTCTACGACCCGACGGCCGCCGGCCGGATGCGAGGGCGCGCCCACCTGGTCACCGTGAGTCAGCTGTCGGACATCGCCGCGCAGGAGATGTACGGGGAACCGGGAACGGACATCGACCTGACCCGGGTGCTGCGGGAGGGCCGCGACGAGCTGGGCGCCGGACGGTACGAGACCCTCGTCTGCCCGGGGACGATCCAGGGCATCCCGGTGCTGACGTTCACCGCCCCGTGGACCCTCCGGGACGTCGAGCCGCGCCCCCCGTCCGCCGCGTACCTGCGCTACCTGGCCGGCGGCCTCCTGGAATCGGGCCCCTGGAAGGAACAGGACATCGCCTCCTACCTGTCCACCCGCCCGGGCGCCGCCGGCCACTGGACCCCGCCCCAGATCCTTGCCCTCCTCACGACTGATCTCCCCTGAACGGAGTCAGCGGACTGCCTTGTGCCAGGTGGGGTGGGTGGGGGGTGTGGGGGTCGTGGTGGTGTGGAGTTCCGCGTCCAGGCCCAGGACCGCCGTGGTGACGGTGCCGGTGGAGGGTTCGAGGGCGGCCGCCGGGGCGCCCGCGTAGAGCATGCGGGACTCCGTCCAGGCCGGGGGGCCGCCGAGGGTCGTGGTGGCGGCGGTGCCGTTGTCCGCGCGGCCCGCCACGACGCGGCCCGCGGCGCCGACCGCGCCGTAGCCGGCCCGGCCGCCCGCCTCCGAGACGCTGGAGACCAGCGGCCGGCCGGGGCCCGCCGTCACCAGGGCCGTGCGGACCACCCCCGAGTCCGGGCGGCGGAAGTACAGGCGGACGCCCGCGCCCTCCGGTACGGCCGAGAGGGGGACCGTCGTGGCGGGCAGGCCCGTCTTCAGCGGTCCGAGCAGCGGCGCGTCCGCAGTGGCCTGGGTCCAGACCAGGACCGAATCCGTCGTGGTGGCGTACACGTGGCGCCGCCCGGCGGAGTCGACCGCCGTCACCGGGTCGCTCTGCAGGTCCTCGCCGCCCAGCCGCTGCCAGGCGGAGAAGCCGCCGTCCGGCTGCTGGACGACGGCGCGCAGCGTGCGGCGGGAGTCGCGGAGGTGGACGGTGAGCCGGCCGTTCGCGTCGACGGATGCCGAGGGCGCGCTGATCGCCGAGGTGCCCGTCTCGTCGGCCGGCTCGGGGGTGCCGAGCGACTGCCACGGCCCGAACGGGCCGTCGGGCGCCGACTGGACCGCGTACACGACCTCGCGCCGGTACTGCTCGGGACGCTCGCCGAAGGTGGTGCGGGTGGCGAGGACGGCGATGCGGCCGTCGGGGTAGCGGGCGGTGGTCGCGCCCGGGTCGATGCCCGTGCCGGGGAGGAGGGCGGGCCCCGTCCACTCGCCGCCGGGGGAGCGGGTCCAGTACGCGGTCCGACCGTCCAGGGTGGCGAAGGCCCAGAGCCGGCCGGGCGTGCCCCACGTCAGCCAGGAGCTGTGGTCGGCGCGGGTGTAGCGCATGGACTGGGCCCAGTTGCGCCCGGTCGGGTTGCCCGCGACCTTGCGGTCCCCGCAGCCGGAGGGGGAGCCGCAGTAGTCCTCGCGGTCCTGCCAGGCGTATGTCTTGAGGTAGCCGGTCTTCGTCTCGGCGGTCTGCGGGTCCAGCGCGTGGGGCAGGGTGCTGTTGTGGTACCCGAGGTAGTTCTGGACCGTGAAGCGCGGCCGGTCCGTGACGCGCTCGGCGTAGGCGGCGGCCGCGGCCTGCGCGAAGCGCGCGCCGTACATGTGGTCCTGGTGGTCGGTGAAGCGGCCGGAGTCGTACCGGCCCGGAGTCGGGTCCTGCATCCGTATCGTCGTCGGCCGGAACCGTTCCAGGACCCCGGCTATCGCCTGTATCGCCTGGTCCTTGGTGTACGTGTACGGCTGCTTGACGGGGGTGCCGGAGGTCAGCTGGGAGCCCAGCGCCGGTATCCGGCCGTTCCACAGGCCGCGCAGACTGTGCGGGGTCTCCTCGCCGGTGGTGCGGGCCTCGCGCAACTGCATCCACACCAGGCTGACCTGCGGCTTCGCTATGAGGACGTCGAGCTCGGCCCGGCCGCCGCCGTCGGTGGGTACGACCGTACGCTTCCACGCGCTGGTCCGGTCACCGGTGGCCATCTGGGCGTAGGCGGAGCGGATGCCGTTCTGCCGCGCCTCCGCGTAGTGCGCGCGATCGGCGGGCTGCTCGGGGTCCTTGAGCTGCGCGCCGCGGGCCTGGTTGCGGCCGTCGGACTCGCCGGAGGTGAGGTAGACGGTGGCGACGGGGGTGCCGGCGAGCAAGGAGCGGCTGAGGTCGGGGTTCATGAAGAACAGGTCGTCGTCGGGGTGGGCGACGACCTGGACGACGGACCCGGCCGTGGTGCTCGCGGGCAGGGCGACGCCCGGGTTCTTCTCCTGGGTGGCCTCGGCCGTCGTCTGCTGGCCGGAGGCCACGGCGAGCACGCCGGTCGTACCGGCGGTCAGCGCGGTGAGCAGAGCCGCGAAGCGGCGGCGGGTGAGTGCCATCGGTCACGCCTTGAGTCGTTCCGGGCGGGAAGAATCCCCGAGCAGTCAAAGAGAGGCAAATACCGGGTACTTGGTTCACCGATTTCGCCGAAGACCGCGACTTTTCGTAAAGGGCCGGGCGTGATGGTGTGCTGTGGAGGTCTTGGTCCGGATATGTGATCGAGGTGTGAACGTTGCGGTGTTGGGCCGGGAAGGCGTCAACGGGTTGTGTGGGGCGCGGGTGTGCGGGTGTGCGGGTGTGCGGTGCGGTGACGCGGGTGTGGGTGTGGGTGCGGGTGCGGGCGCGGGCGCGGCCGCAGGTGCGCTGATGCGCGGGGCGCGGGTGCGGGGATGTCCGGATGTGTGAAGGGCGGGCTACGGGGCCGTGTTGCGCGGGCCCACCGGCTGCCAGGGCGCCAGGTGGGCGTCCGGGGAGTCCTCCGACGAGGTCACGTACAGCCGCGCGTCCAGCCCCACCACCGCCAGGCTGACCATGTTCGGGCCCGTCATCGTGGAGGACGGCGCGCCGACGAACATCAGCGGTGACCGCTCCCACGGCCGCCCCCCGACGTCGGAGCCGAGCTGCCCGCCCGCCACCCGGCCGGCCAGTACGTGCCCGCTCGCCGTCACCGAGCCGAAGCCCTGGAGGCCGCCGAGGTCGGTCAGGTTGTTCACCCTCAGCCCGCCTTCGGCCGTCACCAGGGCGGTACGCACATTGCCCGATCCCGGCTTGCGGAACCACAGCCGCACGCCGCCCTCGCGGCCGTCGGCCGTCAGCGGGAGCGTGGTGTCCGGCAGCCCGGTGGGGGTGGCCGGGCCCAGCGGCGCGCCCGGCTCGGGCTGCGCCCAGCCCAGCACCGTCGTCCGCGTGGTGACGAACACCATGCGCCGCCCGGCGCCGTCGGTGGCGGTCGCCGGGGTGCCGTGCAG
Organism: Streptomyces sp. NPDC055254; assembly: GCF_053606025.1. Classification (NCBI taxonomy): domain Bacteria; kingdom Bacillati; phylum Actinomycetota; class Actinomycetes; order Kitasatosporales; family Streptomycetaceae; genus Streptomyces; species Streptomyces sp. NPDC055254. The sequence goes on from NZ_JBSGQV010000021.1 coordinate 65,417, forward strand.
GTCGGAGCCGCCGTACGCCTCCCACGGCCCCCAGCTGCCGTCCGGTCGCCGCACCCGGCCGCGCAGGGTGTACGCGCCGTCGCGGACGTACGCCGCCAGGTGCCCGGTGCCGTCGACGGACACGGCGGGCGCGCTGATGTCGGAGGTCCAAGTCTCGTCCGCGGCCTCGGGCGTACCCAGCGACTGCCACGCGCCGAACGCCTCCGACCCGGGCGCCTGTTGCACGGCGTGGACGACCTCGCGCCGGTAGTCCGCGGGCTTGGCGCCGAAGGAGGTGCGGGTGCCGAAGGCGGCGATCCGGCCGTCCTGCAGGGTCACGGTCGCGACGCCCGGGTCCATGCCGGTGCCGGGCAGGAGGTTCGGCCCGCTCCAGCGGCCGATCAGGCCCGCCCGGTGCCAGACGGCGACCTGCCCGTCGAGCACCTTGAACGCCCACAGGCCGCGCTCCCGGTCGGAGGTCAGCCAGGAAGTGCTGGTGCCGCGGGCGTAGTTGATGGAGTCCGTCCAGCGGTTGCCGGCCGGATGGTCGGCCACCTTGAGGTCGCCGCAACCGGCGGGGCTGCCGCAGTGGTTCTGCTGGTCGGTCCAGGCGTACGTGCCCATGATGTCCAGCTTCTCCTTGGCCTCCTCGGGGTCCAGGGCGCTGGGGAGGGAGCCGTTGACGTAGCCGAGGTAGTTCTGCACCGCGAAGTGCGGGCGCTTGTCGACGCCGACGTCCTTCGCGTACACGGCGGTCGCGGCCTGGACGAAGCGGGCGCCGTAGAAGTGGTCCTGGTGGTCGGCGTAGCGCTTGGTGTCGGCCTGGCGGCCGGGGGTCGGGTCCTGGGAGCGGACGGTGGTCGGTCCGTACCGCTCCAGGATGCCGACCAGGGTCTGGACGACCTGCTCCTTCGTGTACGCGAACCGCTGTGTGACCGGGCTGCCGGAGGCGAGCATCGACTCCAGGCGGGGGACCTTGCCGTCCCAGAGGCCGCGCAGGCTGTCGGGGACGTCGGCGTAGACGTTGCCGGCCTCGTGGAGTTGGAGCCAGACGAGGTTGATGTGGGGTTTGGCGACGAGCACGTCGACCTCGGCCTGGCCGCCGCCCCTGGTCGGGACGACGGTGCGATGCCAGGCGCTCCCACGGTCGCCGGTGGCCATCTTGGCGTAGGCGGCGCGTATGCCGTTCTGGCGGGCCTCGGCGTAGGCGGGCTTGTCGGGCCGGGTGCCGGCCTCCTTGGCGGCGACGGCGTTGACGCCGTCGGCTTCGCCGGAGGTGAGGTAGACGGAGGTCACGGGGTGGCCGGCGGATATGGAGTACCGCAGGTCGGGGTTCATGAAGTACAGGTCGTCGTCGGGGTGCGCGACGATCTGGAGCACGCGGCCGGGGTCGGGCGTGTCGGCGGTGGCGGTGGCCCTGCCGGCGGGGGCGGGGGGTGCGGCGAGGCGGCCGAGGGCGTCGTTGCCGCGGAGCAGGAGCATGCCGGCGGCGGCGGTGGCGGCGCCGAGGGCGACGACGGCGACGAGCCGCGACCGCCGGGCGGCGGCGGTTCCGCTTCCGGCCCGGCGCCCGGCCCCATGCCCGCTTCCGGTCCGGCGCCCGGCCCCAAGCCCGGTTCCGGCCCCATGCCCACTTCCGGCCCGGCGCCAGTCCCCGACAGGGCCCGTCGGGTACGGCCCCGCGGGCCGGCCGCCGGACCGGGGCGGGGCCGTCCGGTTTTCCGCAGGGTCGGTCGGGTGCGCGGTGGTGGGGCCGGTCGGTCGGGCTCTCGGGGTGGTGGAGGGGTCGGACGCCCGCGGGGTCCGGCGTGTCGGCGGTGGGGCGGGGGCGGGCGTCGGACAAGGGGGGTGGCTCCTCGTGGCCGGTCGGCAGGGAGCGGGCCGGCCCCGTCATGCCACAGCGCGTCACTCACTCGGCACGGACTCACCGAGTAATCTGATGATCAGATAAGTCTCCTCATGGTACGCGCCGCCCCGTACCGGCGAGTCGAACGCACGCTCCGGCTAGGCTCGGACCAGGCACGTCACGGAAGTGGCAGCGACAACCGCGGGAGGCTGGGGGATGACAGTCCCGGGACGCAGGAGCAGCACCTTCATCAGGCTGCTCCGCAGCGGGTTCACCGACCCCTCGGCCGCCGCCCGGCTGCTCGAAACCGACGCGCTCGCCTCCGTACGCACCGACCCGGTGCTCCTCGACGCCCTCGGCGCCACCGCCGATCCGGACCTCGCCCTGCTCGGCCTCGTCCGGCTGGCCGAGGCGCAGAAGGACGAGGAGCGGCCGCTGCTCCTCGACACCCTCGTCAGCGCCAAACCGCTCCGCGACCGGCTGCTCGGCGTGCTCGGCGCCTCCGAGGCCCTCGGCGACCACCTCGCCCGCCACCCCCACGACTGGCGGACCCTCGTCACCTACGAGGCCGCCGACCTGCACCCCGGCCTCCCGGAGTTCGAGCGCGGGCTCGCCGACGCCCACGACCCCGTCGCCCTGCGCGTCGCCTACCGCCGCTGCCTGCTCTCCATCGCCGCCCGCGACGTCTGCGGCACGATAGACGTCGCCCAGACCGCCGCGGAGCTCGCGGACCTCGCCACCGCCACCCTCCGCGCCGCGCTGCGCATCGCCTCCGCCGCCGCCCCCGAGGACGCCGCCCACTGCCGGCTCGCCGTCATCGCCATGGGCAAGTGCGGCGGCAACGAGCTGAACTACGTCTCCGACGTCGACGTCATCTTCGTCGGCGACGCGCCCCCCGGCACCGACGAGGGCAAGGCGCTCCAGGCCGCCACCCGCCTCGCCTCCCACCTGATGCGGATCTGTTCCGAGACCACCGTCGAGGGCACCATCTGGCCCGTCGACGCCAACCTCCGCCCCGAGGGCAGGAACGGCCCCCTGGTCCGGACCCTGGCCTCGCACCTCGCCTACTACCAGCGCTGGGCGAAGACCTGGGAGTTCCAGGCCCTGCTCAAGGCCCGCGCCGTGGCCGGCGACCCGGAGCTCGGCGCGCAGTACATCGACGCCATAAGCCCCCTGGTCTGGCAGGCCGCCGAACGCGACAACTTCGTCCCCGACGTCCAGAAGATGCGCCGGCGCGTCGTCGACAACATCCCCGCCGCCCAGGTCGACCGCGAGCTGAAACTCGGCCCCGGCGGCCTGCGCGACGTCGAGTTCGCCGTCCAGCTGCTCCAACTCGTGCACGGCCGCAGCGACGCCACCCTGCACTCCGGCACCACGCTCGACGCCCTGCACGCCCTCGCCGCCGGGGGCTACGTCGGACGCGCCGACGCCGCCCAGCTGCACGACGCGTACCGCTTCCTGCGCGCCATGGAGCACCGCATCCAGCTCTACCGGCTGCGCCGCACGCACCTCGTCCCCGAGGACGAGGGCGACCTGCGCCGCCTCGGGCGCTCCATGGGCCTGCGCACCGAACCCGTCGCCGAGCTCAACAAGGCCTGGCGCCGACACGCCTCCGTGGTCCGCCGGCTGCACGAGAAGCTGTTCTACCGGCCGCTGCTCGACGCCGTCGCCCAGCTCACCCCCGGCGAGACCCGGCTCTCCCCGCGCGCCGCCGGCCAGCGCCTGGAGGCCCTCGGGTACGCCGACCCGGCCGCGGCCCTGCGCCACCTCGAAGCCCTCGCCTCCGGCGTCACCCGCAAGGCCGCCATCCAGCGCACCCTGCTGCCCGTGCTCCTCGGCTGGTTCGCCGACTCCGCCGACCCGGACGCCGGCCTGCTGGGCTTCCGCAAGGTCTCCGACGCCCTCGGCAAGACCCCCTGGTACTTGCGGCTGCTGCGCGACGAGGGCGCCGCCGCCGAGAACCTCGCCCGCGTCCTGTCCGCCGGCCGCCTCGCCCCCGACCTGCTGATGCGGGCCCCCGAGGCCGTCGCCCTGCTCGGCGACCCCGAAGGCCTGCAGCCCCGTACGCACGAGGCCCTGGAACAGGAGGTGCTCGCCGCCGTCGGACGCGCCGGGACCCCGGAGGCCGCCGTCGCCGCCGCCCGCGGGGTGCGCCGGCGCGAGCTCTTCCGCACCACCGCCGCCGACATCATCGGCTCCTACGGCACGGAGGAGAAGCCGGCCGAGGAGGACCACGGCGCCCTCGTCGACCGGGTCGGCAGAGCCGTCTCCGAGCTGACCGCCGCCACCATCGCCGGAGCCCTGCGCGCCGCGGTCCAGAGCAACTACGGCGACACCCTGCCCACCCGTTTCGCCGTCATCGGCGTCGGCCGCTTCGGCGGGCACGAGCTCGGCTACGGCTCCGACGCCGACGTCCTGTTCGTCCACGAGCCGCGCGAGGGCGTCGACGAACAGGTCGCCGCGAAGGCCGCCCAGGCGGTCATCACCGAGATGCGCCGGCTCCTCCAACTGCCGTCCACGGACCCGCCGCTGCTCATCGACGCCGACCTGCGCCCCGAAGGCCGTTCCGGGCCGCTGGTCCGTACGCTGTCCTCGTACGCGGCGTACTACCGGCGCTGGTCCCTCACCTGGGAGAGCCAGGCCCTGCTGCGCGCCGAGCCGGTCGCCGGTGACGAGGACCTCGGCCGCCTGTTCATCGACCTGATCGACCCGCTGCGCTACCCGGCCGAAGGCCTCGGCGAGGACGCCGTACGGGAGATCCGCCGGCTCAAGGCACGCATGGAAACGGAGCGGATGCCGCGCGGCGCCGACCCGACCCTGCACACCAAGCTCGGCCGTGGCGGCCTCAGCGACGTCGAGTGGACCGTCCAGCTGATGCAGATGCGGCACGCCTGGGCCGAACCGGGTCTGCGCACCACCCGGACCCGGGAGGCACTGGCGGCCGCCCACGCGGCCGGACTGATCCAGACCGAGGAGGCGCAGATCCTGGACGAGGCCTGGGTACTGGCCACCCGGGTCCGCAATGCCGTCATGCTGGTGCGGGGCCGGGCCGGGGACACCTTCCCGTCCGGTGCGCGCGAACTCGGGGCGGTGGGACGCTACTTGGGCTACGCCGAAGGCACGGTCGGCGAGATGCTGGACGACTACCGGCGCATCACGCGGCGGGCCCGGGCGGTGGTGGACGAGCTGTTCTACGGGGCGTAGCCCGTCTCGAAGGCCGCGTCCGCGCCCCCCGGCTACGGTCGCCAGGGCGTGGCGGGTCGGCGGCGTGAAGTTCTTCATGGACGGCCCCGTGGAGCGCGGCACCGCCTGGCTGGAGCACGCCGACTGCCGCGGTCAGGGCACCGACGCCTGCTGGCCCGACCCAGGGGCCTGCGTCCGGGCGGTACGGGTCCTGGACGCGGCCGGCGTGCGCACCGCGACCCACGCCATCGGCGACGCGGCCGGCCGCGCCTGGCACTGCCAGGACCTGCCGGGACCTGCGGGAGGCGGGGGCGGTCCTCGCGCTCGGCCCGGACCGGCCCATCGCCCCCTACGACGCCCGCCGTCCTGGCCACCGCCCGTCGGGCTGACCAGGTCCGGCGGGCGGATCACCCACCGCGACGCGGCGGTCCGAGACGCGGACGTACGCGGTCCGAGACGCGGCAGAACGCGGCAGAGCGACGAAGAAAGGAAAGGAAGGAAGAGGGTTCCGGGGCCCGAATCAGGCGCGGCGGAAGCGGTTCAGCAGCGCGGCCGCCGGGTGCGGGCCCGTGTGCTCGGGGTGGCGCGGCAGCCGGTGCGGCAGGGACCCGTACCAGCTGCGCGACACGGAGTAACCGAAGGCCAGGCAGAGCAGGCCGCCGACCGCGTCGAGCCAGAAGTGGTTGGCCGTGGCCACGATGACGACGAGGGTCAGCGTCGGGTAGAGCAGGCCCAGGATCCGGGCCCAGGGGGCGGAGGCGACCGCGAAGATCGTCAGCCCGCACCAGAGCGACCACCCTATGTGCATCGAGGGCATCGCCGCGTACTGGTTCGACATGTGCTTGAGGTTCCCGGAGGCCATGGAGCCCCAGGTGTGGTGGACCAGCACGGTGTCGATGAAGTCCTGGCCGTTCATCAGCCGGGGCGGCGCGAGCGGGTAGAGGTAGTAGCCGACCAGTGCCACGCCCGTGGTGGCGAACAGGACGGTCCGGGTGGCCGCGTAGCGGCCGGGATGGAAACGGTAGATCCACACCAGGACGCCGATGGTCACCACGAAGTGGAGCGTGGCGTAGTAGTAGTTCATGCCCACGATCAGCCAGGTCACCGAATTGACGGCGTGGTTGACCGACTGCTCCACGGCGATGCCCAGGGTCCGCTCGACGTTCCAGATCCAGTCGGCGTTCGCGAGGGCGGCCGCCTTCTGCTCGGGCACCGCGTTGCGGATGAGCGAGTAGGTCCAGTAGCTGACCGCGATGAGGACGATCTCGAACCAGATGCGCGGTCGGCGCGGCGCGCGCAGGCGCCTCACCAGGGTGCGCGGACGCCCCGGGCGGGCCTCGCTCTCGGTCACGGTGGGTGACGAGACGTCCGTCCGGGTTTCCAGTGTCTTCACGCTCGCTTCACCCATGGGGAGAGAGTCTGCCAGATGCGTACTCGCCTCCGATCATCCCCTGGGACGGTCTTCGGCGCAGCCGGTAGGTCCTGCGGAGGAGGGGAGAACCCCCGGGAGTCGGGGGTGGTACCGCTCAGGAACGGCGGCGCTGTCCGGGACCGGATGCCGTGGAGCCGCGCACCACCAGCTCGGGCAGGAAGACGAACTCGCTGTGCGGAGCCGGCGTACCGCCGATCTCCTCCAGCAGCGTCCGTACGGCCGCCTGCCCCATGGCCTGCACGGGCTGCCGGATGGTGGTCAGCGGCGGATCCGTGAACGCTATGAGGGGCGAGTCGTCGAAGCCGACGACCGACACGTCCTGCGGTACCCGCAGCCCCTGCTGCCGGGCGGCCCGGATCGCGCCGAGCGCCATCATGTCGCTGGCGCAGACGACGGCCGTGCAGCCGCGCGAGATCAGCGCCGCGGCCGCGGCCTGGCCGCCCTCCAGCGAGTACAGGGAGTGCTGGACGAGCTCCTCGATCTCGGCGTCGTCGAGCCCGAGCCGCTCCTTCATCCCGAGCCGGAACCCCTCGATCTTGCGCAGCACCGGTACGAACCGCTTCGGGCCGACCGCGAGGCCGATCCGGGTGTGGCCGAGCGCGGCGAGGTGCGTGACGGCGAGCTGCATCGCGGCCCGGTCGTCGGGGGAGACGAAGGGGGCCTGCACCTTGTCGGAGAAGCCGTTGATGAGGACGTACGGGACGCCCTGTCCGCGCAGTTGGTCGTAGCGGCCCATGTCGGCGGTGGTGTCGGCGTGCAGACCGGAGACGAAGATGATGCCGGAGACGCCCCGGTCGACGAGCATCTCGGTGAGCTCGTCCTCGGTGGACCCGCCCGGGGTCTGCGTGGCCAGCACCGGCGTGTACCCCTGCCGGGTCAGCGCCTGGCCGATGACCTGGGCGAGCGCCGGGAAGATGGGGTTGTCCAGCTCGGGGGTTATGAGGCCGACGAGGCCGGCGCTGCGCTGGCGCAGCCGCACGGGCCGCTCGTAGCCGAGCACGTCGAGCGCGGCCAGCACGGACTCACGGGTGCCCGCGGCCACACCGGGCTTGCCGTTGAGCACGCGGCTGACTGTGGCTTCGCTGACCCCCGCCTGGGCTGCGATGTCGGCTAGCCGTGCGGTCACGGGATTGGACTGTACCGGTCGCACGTTCAGATTGCCCACCACGTGCAGGAATCCGCAGGGAGCAGCACGGTGCGGCCGTCCGTCTCCACCGGGGCGCTGGAGAGTACGGGACGTCCGGGCGCGGGAAGTTCGACGGGCACCGGGCGGCCGTTGAGGGTGCAGGCGAAGCCGGGCCGGGTGAAGAGGAGGACCCCGTCGGGGGCGGGCAGCCAGCGCATCGCGCCGGTGGCGTCGCCGCCGCCGACGGCTGTGACCGCCAGGGCCTCCCACGCGTCCGCCGCCCCCTCCTCGCGCGGCAGCGACCGGCCGGCCTCCGGCGCGCCCAGGCCAGGCAGGGCGCGGCGCAGCTCCAGTGCGGCCCGGTAGAGCTCCAGCGTCGAGTGCGGGTCGCCGGTCTGGGCGGCGACGCTGAGGCCGCCCCAGCCGGCGGGCTGCGGGAGCCAGGTGCCGGCCGGCCCGAACCCGTACGGCGGCTCCGTGCCGGACCAGGGGATCGGCACCCGGCACCCGTCCCGCAGCCCCTCCTGCCCGTCGGCCTCCGCTCCGCCGGCCACCGGCCCGCCGGCGTCCCGCCCGGCGTCGGCCGCGTGCCCCGCACCGTCCTGCCCCGGCGCCCCCGCGCCCGGGCGCGGGACCGACCCGGGGCGCGGGACCGCCCCCCGGACCGGGCCGGGGGCCGGCCGTCGGAACGCCGGGTCTCGGCGCACCTCGTCGGGCAGGTCGAGGACCTCGGGCAGGCCCAGCTCCTCGCCCTGGTAGACGTACGCCGACCCGGGCAGCGCCAGCATCAGCAGCGCCGCGGCCCGCGCACGGGCCAGGCCCTGGGCTCCGCCCCCGTACCGCGTCACGTGCCGCACCACGTCGTGGTTGGACAGCACCCACGTCGTCGGCGCACCGACCGAGGCGGTGGCGGCCAGGGACTCGTCGATCACCGAGCGCATCGCGGCCGTGTCCCACGGGCAGTTCAGGAAGCGGAAGTTGAAGGCCTGGTGCAGCTCGTCGGGCCGCACGTACAGGGCCAGCCGCTCGGAGGTGGGGGCCCAGGCCTCGGCGACACCGATGCGCGGGCCGTCGTAGGAGTCGAGGAGCCGGCGCCAGGAACGGTGGATCTCGTGCACCCCGTCCTGGTCGAAGAAGGGGAGCGGCTCGGTGCCGATCAAGGTGGCCTGCGCGCCGCGCCCGATGTCCGGCAGGCCGGGGGCCTTGACCATCCCGTGGGCGACGTCGACGCGGAATCCGTCGACGCCCAGGTCCAGCCAGAACCGCAGCACCGACGCGAACTCGGCGGCGACCTCGGGATGCTCCCAGTCCAGATCGGGCTGCTCGGGGGCGAAGAGGTGCAGGTACCACTCGCCGTCCGCGACGCGGGTCCAGGCCGGGCCGCCGAAGATCGACTCCCAGTCGTTCGGCGGCTCGGCGCCCCGCGGGCCGCGCCCCGGGCGGAAGTAGTAGCGCGCGCGGGCCGCAGGGTCCCCGGCGAGGGCGGCGCGGAACCACGGGTGCTGCTCGGAGGTGTGGTTCGGCACCACGTCCACGATGACCTTGAGCCCCAGCCCGTGCGCCGCCCGGACGAGATCGTCGGCGTCGGCGAGGTCGCCGAAGAGCGGATCGACGGCCCGGTAGTCGGCGACGTCGTAGCCGCCGTCCGCCTGGGGGGACACGTAGAAGGGGGTGAGCCACACGGCGTCGACACCGAGCCGGGCCAGGTGCGGCAGCCGGTCGCAGACCCCGCGCAGGTCCCCGACGCCGTCCCCGTCGCTGTCCGCGAAGGACCGTACGTAGACCTGGTAGATGACGGCATCGCGCCACCAGGCTCCGCTCGCGGTGGCGTTGCTGGAAGCGCTTGCAAGCCGGGAGGCGGTCAGCTCATGGGTCATATCGGGGTCAACGCGCACACACACCCCCTGGTTGCGGGCCCGGACAGTCGAAGGTGACTCGAACTAACAGCAAGCTGCGGCAACCGTCCGGACACACGGATGTAACGATCAGCTGGTCTTGCAGAAATTTGCCGCAAGCTCTTTCGGACTCCTTGCAGGCTTGTTACGTTCCTGGCAACTCGGGACCGCGAGGACGCGGCCGGGATCATCGAAGGAGTTCATATGCGGCGTGGCATAGCGGCCACCGCGCTGGTCGCGGCCCTGGCGCTCGCGGCGACGGCTTGCGGCGGTGACACCAAGGACGACGGCGAGACCAAGGCCGGCGGCGAGCTTTCCGGCACGGTGACGTGGTGGGACACCTCGAACGACGCCGAGAAGGCCAGCTTCCAGAAGATCGCCGAGGCGTTCACCGCGAAGCACCCGAAGGTCACCGTCAAGTACGTCAACGTCCCGTACGGCGACGCGCAGAACAAGGTCAAGAACGCCTTCAGCAGCGGCTCGGACGCGCCCGACGTGATCCGCGCCGACGTCGGCTGGGTCGCCGACTTCGCGTCGCTGGGCTACCTCGACGAGGTCCCGGCCGAGACCGCCAAGAAGGTCGACGCCGAGTTCCTCCCGCAGGCCGCGGCCAGCGGCAAGTACGAGGGCAAGACCTATGCGGTTCCGCAGGTCATCGACACCCTCGGCCTCTTCTACAACAAGAAGATGCTCGCCGACGCCGGCGTCCAGCCCCCCACCACGCTGGAGGAGCTGAAGACGGCCGCCGCCGCCATCAAGGCCAAGACCGGCAAGGCCGGCCTCTACCTGCGCGGCGACGACTCCTACTGGTTCCTCCCCCTCATCTACGGTGAGGGCGGCGACCTGGTCGACGCGAAGAACAAGACGGTCACCGTGGACAACGCGGCGGGCGTCAAGGCCTTCAAGACCGCTCGCGAGCTGGTCACCTCCGGCGCGGCGATCACCAACGCCACCGACGGCTGGACCAACATGCAGACGGCCTTCAAGTCCGGCGAGGCCGCCATGATGATCAACGGTCCGTGGGCCGTCGCCGACACCTACGCCGGCGACCAGTTCAAGGACAAGGCCAACCTCGGCGTCGCCGCGGTCCCGGCCGGCTCGGCCAAGGCGGGCGCCCCCCAGGGCGGTCACGACCTCGGCGTCTACGCCGGCTCCAAGAACCGCGACGCCGCGCACGCCTTCGTGGAGTACATGACCTCCCAGGACGTCCAGGTGCAGTCGGCGAAGGAGCTCAGCCTGCTCCCGACCCGTACCGCCGCCTACGAGCAGCCCGACGTCAAGGGCAGCGAGATGGTGCAGTTCTTCAAGCCGGCCGTCGACAAGGCCGTCGAGCGCGCCTGGATCCCGGAGAACGGCTCCCTCTTCGAGCCGCTGAAGGTCGAATACACCAAGGCGATCACCGGGGCGTCGAGCCCGGAGGACGCGGCCAAGGCGGCCGGCGTCGAGTTCCGCAAGATCCTCAAGGGCTGGAAGTAACGAAACCATGGCTGCTCACACCAGCCAGTCGGTGGCGAAGGCCGCGGGCGATGTCGAGACCGACGACACCGCCCGCGGCCGGAGCCGCATGACTGACAACGGGAACAACGGGACCCGGGGCGGGAACGGCGGACTGCGGCGCGCGCTCGCCACGCACTGGTACGCCTGGACCATGATCGCCCCGGTGGTGCTCGTGCTCGGCGTGATCATCGGCTGGCCGCTCGTGCGCGGCGTCTACCTGTCGCTGACCGACGCCAACGAACGCAACGTCTCCCGCACCATCGGCGCGCGCCACATCGAGGCCACGTACGAGTTCGTCGGGCTCGACAACTACGCGGCCGTGCTCAGCGACCCGGTGTTCCTGCAGCGGCTGGTGTGGACGGTGGTGTGGACCGTCGCGTGCGTGTCCGTCACCTTCGCGCTCGGCCTCATCCTGGCCAACATGCTCAACCGGGACTTCAAGGGCCGCGCCGCCTACCGGATGGCGCTCATCCTGCCCTGGGCCGTTCCCGGCTTCGTCTCCGTCTTCGCCTGGCGGTTCCTCTTCAACCGCGACAACGGCATCCTCAACAAGATCCTGGACGGCGGGGGCATCGCCGCCGTCCCGTGGCTCGACGACCCCACCTGGGCCAAGTTCTCCGTCGTCGCCGTCAACGTCTGGCTCGGCGTCCCCTTCATGATGGTCGCCCTGCTCGGCGGACTGCAGTCGATCCCCGGCGAGCTCTACGAAGCCGCCGAGATGGACGGCGCGAGCGCCTGGCAGCGCTTCCGGCACATCACCCTGCCGGGGCTGCGCGCGGTCAGCATGACCGTGATCCTGCTCTCCACCATCTGGACCTTCAACATGTTCCCGGTGATCTTCCTGCTCACCCGGGGCGGACCGGGCGACTCCACGGAGATCCTGGTGACCCAGGCCTTCCGCGAGGCGTTCGTGGCGAGTCCGCGCGACTTCGCCGGCTCCGCCACGTGGGGCGTACTGATCCTCGCCCTGCTCATGATCTTCGCGCTGGTCTACCGGCGCTCGCTGCGCAAGCAGGGAGAGGTGTGGTGACCATGACCACCCGCATCCGGGGCCGCCGCGCCCCGCTCGCCTCCGTCGGCCTGCACGCCACCCTGATCGCGGCCTCCGTCATCGCCGTCTTCCCGGTGCTGTGGATCCTGCTGACCTCGCTCAAGCCGGCCGAGCACGCGATCAGCACCGACTTCGTCAAGGACCCGTCCCTCGGCAACTACGCGTACCTGCTGGAGTCGAGCCACTTCCTCAGCTGGTTCGCGAACTCGGTCCTGGTCGCCGGCGTCACCACCGTCCTCGGCGTGTTCATCGCCGCCACGACCGGGTACGCGGTCAGCCGGTTCAAGTTCCCCGGCATGAAGCCCCTGATGTGGACCCTGCTCATCACGCAGATGTTCCCGATGGCGATCCTCATCGTCCCGCTCTACAACCTGATGGGCGACCTCGGCCTGCTCAACCAGCCGGTCGGCCTGATCATCACGTACCTCACCATCGCCGTGCCGTTCTGCGCCTGGATGATGAAGGGCTTCTTCGACACCATCCCGGTGGAGATCGACGAATCCGGCCGCGTCGACGGACTCAACCCCTTCGGCACGTTCTGGCGGCTCATCCTGCCGCTCGCCAAGCCCGGCCTCGCCGTCACCGGCTTCTACGCCTTCATCACCGCCTGGGGCGAGGTCGCCTACGCCTCCGCCTTCATGGTCGGCGAGGAGAACCTCACCCTGGCCGGCGGCCTGCAGACCTTCGTCACGCAGTACACCTCCAACTGGGGTGCGATGAGCGCCGCCTCGGTCCTCATCGCCATCCCCGCAGCGATCTTCTTCGTCTTCGCCCAGCGTCACCTCGTCGCCGGGATGACGGCAGGCGCCACCAAGGGCTGACCACCCTGCCTGCCCCCTCCCACCCCCGGCCCGATCTCTCCAAGGACACCATGACCCAGCACCTCGCCGACGCACTTCCCACCTCCACCGGCACCCAGCCCGGCTGGTGGAGAGAAGCGGTGATCTACCAGGTCTATCCGCGCAGCTTCGCCGACTCCAACGGGGACGGCATGGGGGACCTCGAAGGCGTCCGCAGCCGACTGCCCTACCTCAAGGAGCTGGGCGTCGACGCCGTCTGGCTCAGCCCCTTCTACGCCTCCCCGCAGGCCGACGCCGGCTACGACGTCGCCGACTACCGGGCCATCGACCCCATGTTCGGCACCCTGCACGACGCCGACGCCGTGATCCGCGAGGCCCACGCCCTGGACCTGCGCATCATCGTGGACCTCGTCCCCAACCACTGCTCCGACCAGCACGAATGGTTCAAGCAGGCACTGCGCGAAGGCCCGGGCACCCCGCTGCGCGAGCGGTTCCACTTCCGCCCGGGGCGGGGCGCGGACGGCGCCGAGCCGCCGAACGACTGGGAGTCGATCTTCGGCGGCCCGGCCTGGACCCGCGTCGCGGACGGCGAGTGGTACCTGCACCTCTTCGCCCCCGAGCAGCCCGACTTCAACTGGGAGCACCCCGCCGTCCAGGACGAGTTCCGCTCCATCCTGCGGTTCTGGCTCGACCTCGGCGCCGACGGCTTCCGCATCGACGTCGCCCACGGCCTGGTCAAGGCCCCCGGCCTGCCCGACCTCGGCCGCGACGAGCAGCTCAAGCTCCTCGGCAACCAGGTGCTCCCCTTCTTCGACCAGGACGGGGTCCACGAGATCTACCGCTCCTGGCGCCGCGTCCTCGACGAGTACGCCGGCGACCGCATCGGCGTCGCCGAGGCCTGGACCCCGAGCGCCGACCGCACCGCGCTCTACCTGCGCCCCGACGAGCTGCACCAGGCCTTCAACTTCCACTACCTGGGCACCGGCTGGGACGCCGAGGCCCTGCGCGGCGCCATCGACGACTCGCTCGACGCGATGCGCCCGGTCGGTGCGCCGACGACGTGGGTGCTGTCCAACCACGACGTGGTGCGGCACGTGACGCGGTACGGGGGCGGAGCCCAGGGCCTGGCCCGTGCGCGGGCCGCGGCGCTGCTGATGCTGGCGCTGCCCGGGTCGGCGTACGTCTACCAGGGCGAGGAGCTGGGCCTGCCCGAGGTCCTCGACCTGCCCGACGAGGTGCGTCAGGACCCCTCCTTCTTCAAGGAGAACGGTCAGGACGGACTGCGCGACGGCTGCCGCGTCCCGCTGCCGTGGTCCGGCTCCGAGGCCCCGTACGGGTTCGGCGCGGGCGGCAGCTGGCTCCCGCAGCCGGCGGACTGGGCCGCGCTGACGGTGGAGGCACAGAGCGGTGACCCGGCGTCCACGCTGGAGCTGTACCGCGCGGCCCTGCGCATCCGGCGCGAGCACGCGGCGCTGGGCGCGGGCGACGCGGTCCAGTGGCTGCCCGCTCCGGCCGGGGTGCTGGCCTTCCGCCGCGGCGACTTCGTCTGCACGGTCAACACGACGGACGCGCCCGTACGGCTGCCCGCCCCGGGACGGATCCTGCTGTCCAGCACCGAGGTCCCGGACCCGGAGGTCCTGCCCGCCGACAGCGCGGTGTGGTGGCAGGGGTGACTTCCCCGCTGCGGCTGACGGACATCGCCGCGCAGGCCCAGGTCAGCGAGGCGACCGTCAGTCGCGTGCTCAACGGCAAGTCGGGGGTGGCGGCCGGCACCCGGCACAAGGTGCTGGCCGCCCTCGACCTGCTGGGCTACGAGCGGCCCGTACGGCTCAAGCGGCGCAGCAACGGGCTGGTCGGGCTGCTGATCCCGGAGCTCACCAACCCGATCTTCCCGGCGTTCGCGCAGGTCATAGAGCAGGCGCTGGCCGGGCACGGGTACACCCCCGTGCTGTGCACGCAGACGCCGGGCGGGGCCACCGAGGACGAGCTGGTGGAGCAGCTCGAAGAGCGGGGGGTCACCGGGATCGTGTTTCTGTCGGGCCTGCACGCGGACTCGGCCGCCGACCCCGCGCGCTACCAGCGACTGGCGGCGCGCGGGGTGCCGTTCGTACTGATCAACGGCTTCAACGAGCGGATCAGCGCGCCCTTCGTGTCCCCGGACGACCGGGCGGCGGCGGAGATGGCCGTACGGCACCTGGAGGACCTCGGGCACCGCAGGATCGGGCTGGCGATCGGTCCGACGCGGTACGTGCCGTCGGCGCGCAAGGAGCAGGGCTTCGTCGCCGCGGTGCCCGCGGCCGAGTCCGAAGGGCTCATCCAGCGCACGCTGTTCACGGTGGAGGGCGGCCACGCGGCGGGCATCGCCCTGCTGGACCGCGGCTGCACGGGCATCGTCTGCGGGAGCGATCCGATGGCGCTGGGCGTCATCCGCGCGGCGCGGGAACGGGGGCTGCGGGTCCCGGAGGACGTCTCGGTGGTCGGCTTCGACGACTCGCCGCTGATCGCGTTCACGGACCCGCCGTTGACGACGGTGCGCCAGCCGGTACGGGCCATGGCGACGGCCGCGGTCGGCGCCCTGCTGGAGGCGGTGGGCGGCACGCCGGTCCAGCGCACGGAGTACGTCTTCCAGCCGGAACTGGTGGTGAGGGGCTCGACGGCCCAGGCGCCGTAGGGGTGGGGGCGGGGGACCCGTGACGCCCGCGGCGCTGAGCGGTGGCGGCCTCCCATGGTGGGGCGGCGCCTTCGCCCCCGGGCTCCCCCGTCCGATCCGGCGGCCGAAAGGGCGCTCACCGCGTTCGCGTCGCTTCGCGATGTCGCTGCGCTCGACCCTTGACCGACCGCCCCGCCCCGGACATGCGAAGACTGTCGGGAAGCCCCCACAGGAGGCCGGTCCCGCCACCCGCGATGACGGGTTGACCATCCTCGACACGGCGGCCGGACCGGCCGGGCGGTTCGGCCCGGCCCCTCAAGGACGCTCCGCTCTCTTCCTGCCGGTCAACTCGTGTTCGGACAGCTGGAGTTCTGCTCCTCCTGTCGGTCCCGGTGGGTGGGAGTGACCCGCGCCAGGTCCGGGCTCGCCGGGGCGTGGTGCTGCGTCCCGGGCCCCGGCGGGTGGGCAGCCCCGGGTGGGTGGGGTGGTCGAGGGGTGAAGGCCCCGTCCCGGCGCCGGATGCCCCGCACAGCAGAGGCCCCGCCGCGCCGCCCCGCTGCCGACCCCGCGGGAAACAAATCTGCAATCTCTTGCGCAAGCTCTTGCAACAGAACCGGCCACCCCTCTACGGTCGCCAACAATCCCCACCTCTTCCGCCAGGAGGCCCCCGCATGTCTGTCAGAGCCGCCAGACCCGCACGATCAGCCCGCTCCGCCGCCGCCCGCTCCGCCGCCGCCCGCTCCGCCGCCGCCCGCTCCGCCGCCGCCGGGCTGCTCGCCGTCGCCGCGTTCGCCGCGCAGGCCCCGCAGGCCGCGCCGGCAGCCGCCGCGCCGCCCGGGGAGCGGGACGTCACCGCCGTGCTCTTCGAGTGGCGGTTCGACTCCGTGGCCAAGGCGTGCACCAACAGCCTCGGGCCCGCCGGATACGGCTATGTGCAGGTCTCGCCCCCGCAGGAGCACATCCAGGGCCCGCAGTGGTGGACCTCCTACCAGCCCGTCAGCTACAAGATCGCCGGCCGGCTGGGCGACCGTACGGCGTTCAAGTCGATGATCGACACCTGTCACGCGGCGGGCGTCAAGGTCGTCGCCGACTCCGTCATCAACCACATGGCGGCCGGCGACGGCACGGGCACGGGCGGGAGTTCGTACACGAAGTACACCTACCCGGGGATCTTCTCCGGCTCCGACCTGGACGACTGCCGGGCGACGATCTCGAACTACCAGGACCGCGGCAACGTCCAGAACTGCGAGCTCGTCCAACTCGCCGACCTGGACACCGGCGAGGAGTACGTGCGGGGCCGCATCGCCGCGTACCTCAACGACCTGCTCTCGCTCGGCGTCGACGGCTTCCGGATCGACGCCGCCAAGCACATGCCCGCCACCGACCTGGCCAACATCAAGTCCCGGCTGACGAACCCCTCCGCCTACTGGAAGCAGGAGGCCATCTTCGGCGCGGGCGAGGCCGTCTCACCGAGCGAGTACCTGGGCACCGGCGACGTGCAGGAGTTCCGGTACGCCCGCGACCTCAAGAGGGTCTTCCAGAACGAGAACCTCTCCCATCTGAAGAACTTCGGCGAGGCCTGGGGCCACATGGCGAGCGGCAAGTCCGGCGTCTTCGTCGACAACCACGACACCGAGCGCGTGGGGGACACCCTCAGCTACAAGGACGGTTCCGCCTACACCCTCGCCAACGTCTTCATGCTGGCCTGGCCGTACGGCTCCCCGGACGTGCACTCCGGCTACGAGTGGGCCGACAAGGACGCCGGCCCGCCGGCCGGCGGCACGGTGAACGCCTGCTACGCCGACGGCTGGAAGTGCCAGCACGCCTGGCGGGAGGTCGCCTCCATGGTGGGCCTGCGCAACGCGGCCCGCGGGCAGGGCGTCACCGACTGGTGGGACAACGGCGGCGACCGGATAGCCTTCGGGCGCGGCTCGAAGGCGTACGTGGCGATCAACCACGAGGGCTCGGCCCTGACCCGCACCTTCCAGACCTCCCTCCCGGCCGGCGACTACTGCGACGTGCAGAGCGGTCGCACGGTCGGCGTCGACTCCGGTGGCCGGTTCACCGCCACGGTCGCCGCCGGGACCGCCGTCGCCCTGCACGTGAACGCCCGTACCTGCTCCGGCGGGACGACCCCGCCGCCCGCGGCCACCCCCGGCGCGTCCTTCGCCGTGAACGCCACCACCGTGCCGGGCCAGAACATCCACGTCGTCGGGGACCGGGCCGAGCTCGGCGGCTGGAACACGGCGGCCGCCCCCAAGCTCGACCCGGCGTCCTACCCGGTCTGGAAGCTCGACGTCACCCTCCCCGCCGGCACGTCCTTCGCGTACAAGTACGTCCGCAAGGACGCCGCCGGGAACGTCACTTGGGAGAGCGGCGCCAACCGCACCGCCACCGTCCCCGCGAGCGGCAAGGTCGCGCTGTCCGACACCTGGCGCAGCTGAACCGCCCCCCCCACAGACCAGGGCCGCCCGGCACACCGAACCCCGCCACCGCCGGGCGGCCCTCATCCGTGCGACACGTAACCAAGGAGATTCGCCTTGATACGCCCTGCCGCAGGAGTCCTCGCCGCCGCCCTGGCCGTGACGCTCCTGCCCGCCTTCCCCGCCGCGGCCGCCGCGGCCCGCCCACCCGCGCCGCCCTCGGACGCGAAACTCGCCGCCGAACCGGCGCGCCACGACCTGACCCGGGAGCAGTTCTACTTCGTCCTGCCGGACCGGTTCGCGAACGGCGACCCGGGCAACGACCGGGGCGGCCTGACCGGCACCCGGCTGGAGACCGGCCTGGACCCGACGGACAAGGGCTTCTACCAGGGCGGGGACCTCAAGGGGCTCACCGACCGGCTGGACTACATCAAGGGCCTGGGGACGACGGCCATCTGGATGGCGCCGATCTTCAAGAACCAGCCCGTGCAGGGCAAGGGGACCGACGTCTCGGCCGGCTACCACGGCTACTGGATCACCGACTTCACCCAGGTCGACCCGCACTTCGGGACCAACGCGGATCTGGAGCGGCTGATCGACAAGGCGCACGGGAAGGGGATGAAGGTCTTCTTCGACGTCATCACCAACCACACCGCCGACGTCGTCGACTACCGCGAGGCCTCGTACGGATACCTCTCCAAGGGCGCCTTCCCGTACCTGACCAAGGACGGGGTGCCGTTCGACGACGCGGACTACGCCGACGGCGCGGGCGGGAAGCGCAACGAGGCCGGCGGTTCCCGGGAGAGGTTCCCCAGGACCGACGCGGAATCCTTCCCGCGCACGCCGTTCCTCCCGGCCGGCAAGGAGAAGGCCAAGGTCCCGGCCTGGCTCAACGACCCGGCGATGTACCACAACCGGGGCGACTCCACCTTCGCCGGCGAATCCTCCGAGCAGGGCGACTTCTTCGGCCTCGACGACCTGTGGACCGAGCGCCCCGAGGTGGTCGAGGGAATGGAGAAGATCTACGAGAAGTGGGTCCGGGACTTCGACATCGACGGCTTCCGCATCGACACGGTCAAGCACGTCAACACCGGTTTCTGGACCCAGTGGGCGACGGCCCTCGACAAGTACGCCGCCCAGCGCGGCCGGGACGACTTCTTCATGTTCGGCGAGGTCTACTCCGCCGACACCGCCGTCACGTCCCCGTACGTGACGCGCGGGCGGCTGGACGCCACCCTCGACTTCCCGCTCCAGGACGCGATCCGCGCGTACGCCTCCCAGGGCGCGGGGGCCGGGCGGCTCGCCGCGGTCCTCGGTGACGACTACCGGTACACGACCGACAAGGCCAACGCCTACGAGCAGGTGACCTTCCTCGGCAACCACGACATGGGCCGCTTCGGGACCTTCCTCAAGCAGGACCGGCCGGGAGCGGGGGAGCCGGAGCTGCTGGACCGCTACCGGCTGGCCAACGAGCTGATGTTCTTCTCCCGGGGCAACCCGGTCGTCTACTCCGGTGACGAGCAGGGCTTCACCGGCGCGGGCGGCGACAAGGACTCCCGCCAGCCGCTCTTCGCCGCGCGGGCCGCCGACTACCTGGACGACGACCAGCTCGGGACGGACCGTACGCACGCGAGCGACGCCTACGACCAGAGACACCCGCTCTACCAACAGATCAGTGCTCTCTCGAAGCTGGCCAAGGCCCACCCGGCCCTGCGCGACGGCGTCCAGAGCGAGCGCCTGGCGGACGGCTCCGTCTACGCCTTCGCCCGTACGGACCCCCGCGACCGCACCGAGTACCTGGTCGCCGCCAACAACGGAAACCAGCCCCGGACCGTGGAGATCGACGCCCCGGCCGGCGCCCAGTACCGCACCCTGTACGGCGGGACCGCGCTGATCCGCGCCTCGGCGGCCGGCAAGCTCACCGTCAACGTCCCGGCCCTCGGCTCGGTCGTCCTCCAGGGCGTCGCCCCGCTCGCCGCACCCGCGGGCAAGCCCGCCCTCACCCTGAAGGCCCCCGCCCCCGGCGCGGCCGGCACCGTCGAGCTGTCCGCCGACGTCAGCGGCGGCGGCCTGAACCGGGTCGTCTTCGCCGCCCGGACCGGCAATGAGAAGTGGCAGGTGCTCGGCTCGGCCGACCACGCGCCGTACAAGGTCACCCAGCACCTCACCGTCCCGGCAGGCACGCCGCTGCGCTACAAGGCGGTCGTCGTCGACTCCGCCGGGCGCACCGCGAGCGCCCTCGCCGACTCCGTCGCCGGGCAGCTCCCGCCCGTCGAGGTGCCCACCGCCACCCAGCGCGACTACGCGGTCGTCCACTACAACCGACCCGACGGCGACTACACGAACTGGCGGCTCTACGCCTGGGGCGACATCGCCGAGGGCGAGGCGACGCCGTGGCCCGAGGGCCACGCCTTCACCGGCCGCGACGCCTACGGCGCCTTCGCCCACGTCAAGCTCAAGCCCGGCGCCACCTCGGTCGGTTACCTCGTCATCGACAAGGACGGCAACAAGGACGTCGCCGCCGACCGCACCGTCGACGTGACGAAGACCGGCGAGGTCTGGCTGGAGCAGGGCAAGGAGGCCGCCCGCACCGAGCGGCCCGCCTACCCCCCGCAGGACACGGGCAAGGCCGTCCTGCACTACCAGCGCCCCGACGGCGCCTACGACGGCTGGGGCCTGCACGTGTGGACCGGCGCCGCGAACCCGACCGACTGGTCCAAGCCGCTGCCTCCGGCCCGCACCGACTCCTACGGCGCGGTGTACGAGGTCCCGCTCGCCGCCGGGGCCACCTCGCTCAGCTACATCCTGCACAAGGGCGACGAGAAGGACCTGCCCTCCGACCAGTCCCTGGACCTGAGGGCCACCGGCCACGAGGTGTGGATGCTGGGCGGCCAGGAGAAGTACCTCCTCCCGCAACCCGCCGGCTCGGCCGCCGCACTGGACCTCACCAAGGCCCACGCGGTGTGGATCGACCGCGACACCGTCGCCTGGAACGCCCCCGCCGCCGCTGCCTCCGTCCAGCTCCTCGCCTCCCGCGAGGGCGCGATCAAGGCGGCGGGCGGCACCCTGACCGGACGGGCGACATGGCTGCGCCTGAACGCGTCGCAGCTCTCGGAGGCCCAGAAGCGGAGGTTCCCGCACCTGGCCGCCTCCACCGCCTTCACCGTCGACCCCCGGGACCGCGACCGGGTCCGCGAGGCCCTGCGCGGGCAGCTCGTCGCCGGCGCCCGCGCCGCGAACGGCGCCGTCCTGGCCGCCACCGGCGTGCAACTGGCCGGCGTACTGGACGACCTGTACGCGCCCGGGGCGCAGGCCGCCCCGCTCGGACCCGTCTTCGAGGACGGCCGCCCCACCCTGTCCGTATGGGCGCCCACCGCCCAGCAGGTGGCCCTCGAACTCGACGGCCGCACCGTGGCCATGCGCCGTGACGACGCCACGGGCGTCTGGTCGGTGCGCGGCGAGCGCTCCTGGACCGGCAAGCCCTACCGCTACGCCGTCACCGTCTGGGCCCCGGCCGCCGGGCAGGTGGTCCGCAACCTGGTCACCGACCCCTACTCCACCGCCCTGACCACCGACTCCACGCACAGCCTGGCCGTGGACCTCACCGACCCGAAGCTCGCGCCGCCCGGCTGGAAGGACCTGCGCAAGCCCGCGCCCGTGCCCTTCACCTCGGCGCAGATCCAGGAGCTGCACGTCCGAGACTTCTCGGTCGCGGACCGCACCAGCACCCACAAGGGCCAGTACCTGGCCTTCACCGAGTCCGGCTCGGCCGGCATGCGCCACCTGCGCGACCTGGCGGCCGCCGGCACCTCGTACGTGCACCTGCTGCCCGCCTTCGACATCGGCACGATCCCGGAGAAGCCCGCGGACCGCACCGAGCCCGCCTGCGATCTCACGGTGTACGCGCCCGACTCCCCCGAGCAGCAGGCCTGCGTGGCGGCGGCCGCCGCCAAGGACGCCTACAACTGGGGCTACGACCCGCTGCACTACACGGTCCCCGAGGGCAGCTACGCGAGCGACCCGAACGGCACCGCCCGCACCGTCGAGTTCCGCAGGATGGTCCAGTCCCTGAACGGCGCCGGGCTGCGCACCGTGATGGACGTGGTCTACAACCACACCGTCGCCGCCGGGCAGTCGGACAAGTCGGTGCTCGACCGGATCGTCCCCGGCTACTACCAGAGGCTGCTGGCGGACGGCAGCGTCGCCACCTCCACCTGCTGCGCCAACACGGCCCCCGAGAACGCCATGATGGGCCGCCTCGTCGTGGACTCCGTCGTCACCTGGGCCAAGGAGTACAAGGTCGACGGCTTCCGCTTCGACCTGATGGGCCACCACCCCAAGGCCAACATCCTGGCGGTCCGTGCCGCCCTCGACGCCCTGACGCCCGCCAAGGACGGGGTCGACGGCAAGAAGATCGTGCTCTACGGCGAGGGCTGGAACTTCGGCGAGATCGCCGACGACGCCCGCTTCGTCCAGGCCAGTCAGAAGAACATGGCCGGGACCGGCATCGCCACCTTCTCCGACCGGGCGCGCGACGCGGTCCGCGGCGGCGGCCCCTTCGACGAGGACCCGCGCGTGCAGGGCTTCGCGTCCGGCCTGTTCACCGAGCCCAACGGATCCCCGGCCAACGGCACCCCGGCCGAGCAGCGGGCGCGCCTGCTGCACGCCCAGGACCTGATCAAGGTCGGCCTGTCCGGGAACCTGGCCTCCTACACCTTCACCGACACCACCGGCCGCCGCGTCAAGGGCTCCGAGGTCGACTACAACGGCGCCCCGGCCGGCTACGCGGCCGCCCCCGGGGACGCCCTCGCCTACGCGGACGCCCATGACAACGAGACCCTCGCCGACGCCCTGACGTTCAAGCTCCCGCCGGCCACCGCCCCCGGCGACCGGGCCCGCATGCAGGTACTGGCCATGGCGACGGCCGCCCTCTCCCAGGGGCCGGCCCTCTCCCAGGCGGGTACGGACCTGTTGCGCTCCAAGTCCCTGGACCGCAACTCCTACGACAGCGGCGACTGGTTCAACGCCATCCAGTGGGACTGCCGGGACGGCAACGGCTTCGGCCGGGGCCTGCCGCCGGCCGCGGACAACGCCCCCAAGTGGCCCTACGCGAAGCCCCTGCTGACCGGCCCGGCCCCGGGCTGCGCCGAGATCGGCGCGACCTCGGCCGCCTACCGCGACCTGCTCACCATCCGTACGACGGAACGGTCCTTCGGTCTGACCACGGCGGACGCGGTCCAGCAGAAGCTGTCCTTCCCCCTCTCGGGCAAGGACGAGACCCCCGGCGTGATCACCATGGTCCTGGGCGACCTGGTCGTGGTCTTCAACGCCACCCCCACCGACCAGCCGCAGCGCGTGCCGGCCCTCGCGGGCACCGCCTACGCCCTGCACCCGGTGCAGGCGGCGGGATCCGACGCCGCCGTCAAGCGGTCCGCCTACGACACCACGACGGGAGAGTTCACCACCCCGGCCCGCACGGTGGCGGTCTTCACACGACGCTGAGCCGGTCGAGCCGCTTCTCCAGCAGGATCACCCCGTAGATCCTGCCGTCCGCACCCTCCTTGTGGGGGAACTCCCCGACCACCCGGTAGCCCGCGCCACGGTAGTACGCGAGCAACCGGGGGTTGGTGGAGACGCAGTCCAGCCGCGCCCGCTCGCGGCCGGTCCCGGCGATCCGCCGCTCGGCGTGTTCGAGCATGCGCCGCCCGGTCCCGGCGGGCGCGGCCTCGCGTTCCACCATCAGCCGGTGCACGTAGCCCGCCACCGGAGGCTGGACACCCCAGGCCTCCTCGTCGGACCACCACAGCTCGTACGCCCCGCAGACGCGGCCGTCGGCGTCGCCGACCAGCCAGACCTCCCCGTCGCGCATCCGCGCCAGGAAGTGCGCGGCATCCTTCTCGCCCGGCTTCCACTGCTCGATCCCGTGCTCCAGCATCCACCGGGCGGCCTGGTCGTGCAGCAGCACCAAGGTGCCGGTGTCCTTCTCCCCGGCCCGCCGGAACAAGATCCCGTCGTCAATGATCACGCGGGCATTATCGCCACAACCGTGATCACCGGGGGCCGGGCACCTCATGCGGAATCAAGCCGCCGAGCCGCCCCACGAGCTCCCCGAACGGCCCGTCGGCCGGCTCACCGGCCAGGATCCGTACGAGGATCCCCGCCATCTCCGTGTCGTACGCGGCGCTCACGGCGGCCAACGCGGCGAAGTCGTGCACCAGTTGCAACTCCAGCTCGGCCCGGGGGATCCTGCGCCCGTCCAACCAGATCAGCGCCGTGGACTCCGCGAGCGACACCCAGGAACGCACGACGAGTTCCAGCCGTGCGGGCGGCTCCTCGATGCCCAGGTGCGTCAGGATCTGCTCGTACGCCGCCTGCCGGACCTCGTCGATCATGGCGTTGGCCCGGCTGCTCCCGGCCGCCGGGCCGCCGCGCATCAGCGCCGAGAAGCCCGGCCCGTGGTCGTCGACGAAGGCGAAGAACCGCCCCATCACCCGCAGCAGCCGCGCCCCGAGCGGCCCCTCCTTGGGCTCCACGAACCGCTGCGCCAGCTCGTCGGCAGCGCGCCGCAACGCCGCCTCGTACAGGCTCAGCTTGCCGGGGAAGTAGTGGTAGACGAGCGGCCGCGATATGCCCGCGGCCGCCGCGATCTCGTCGATCGACACATCGTCGGGAGAGCGGTGGCTGAAGAGTTCGAGGGCCACCCCGATCAGCTGCTGCCGCCGCTCCTCGACACCCATCCTGCGCCGCACTCCGGTTGTCATGCGGACACCCTACTTCGAGCCACCCCCAGCCCGGCCAGGGCTCCGCGGGCGCACGTCCCGGGAGCTCAGAGGTCCAGGACCAGGCGGTCGCCCTCGGCGCGGGAGACGCACAGCAGCATGGAGTCCTCGCGTTCGCCGTCCGTGAGGAGTGCGTCGCGGTGGTCCACCTCGCCCGCCAGCACCCGGTGTTGGCAGGTGCCGCAGAAGCCCTGCCCGCAGGAGTAGGGCGTGGCGGGCAGCTCGCGGCGGACCGCCGCCAGGGCGCTCTCGTCCGCGCCGACCTCCACCGTGCGCCCCGAGCGGCGCAGTTCGACGGTGAAGGGCCGTGCCGGGCCGGACGCCGCGGGTGCGAAACGCTCCAGCCGGACCGATTCCGGGTCGGGTACGGCCGCCGTGACGGCCCGCATCAGGGGCTCCGGGCCGCAGCAGTAGACCAGGGCGCCGGGCCCCGTCGCGGCGAGCGCGCCCAGGTCCGGGAGGCCCACCTCGTCCTCGGGAAGGACGGCCACCCGGTCGCCGTAGGCGGCCAGCTCGGCCAGGAAGGGCATCGAGGCGCGCGAGCGGCCCCCGTACAGGAGGGTCCAGTCGGCGCCCGCCGCCTCGGCCGCCCGGACCATCGGCAGCAGCGGGGTGATGCCGATGCCGCCCGCGACGAACACGTACGAGGGAGCCGGCAGGAGCGCGAACCGGTTGCGCGGCGGGCGCAGTTCCAACTCGGCGCCCTCCAACAGCCGGGCGTGCGCCTCGCGGGAGCCGCCCCGGCCGTCCTCGACCAGCCGGATCGCGATCGTGTACGTGCCCGCCTCCGCGGGATCGCCGCACAGCGAGTACTGGCGCACCAGCCCCGAGGGCAGCGTGACGTCCACGTGCGCTCCGGGCGTCCACGGCGGCAGGGCGGGGCCCTCCAGCGTCAGCCGCAGCACGCCCTCGGCCGGCTCCGTGCGCGAGGTGATCCGGGCGCGCAGCGGGCGGCGCGGGGAGTGGCCGGAGACCGGTGCCTCCAGGGCGGGCAGCGGCCACAGCGGGGACTTCCCGATGCGGCGGCGCAGGGCGCGCCTGGCCGCCCACGCCGCACCCGCCACCGCCGTGACGGCCAGGGCGCGCCTCA
Organism: Streptomyces sp. NPDC055254; assembly: GCF_053606025.1. Lineage (NCBI taxonomy): Bacteria > Bacillati > Actinomycetota > Actinomycetes > Kitasatosporales > Streptomycetaceae > Streptomyces > Streptomyces sp. NPDC055254. The sequence continues at coordinate 91,168 of NZ_JBSGQV010000021.1, forward strand.
TGAACGCGCACCGCCGTTCGCGCCGGGGGAGGTGGCGAGGTAGGCCGCGGCCTGGGCCGTCGAGCCCTCCTGCGAGGGGTGGTAGGTACGGGAGAGGTACTTCGGGACGGACTTCAGCATCGCGCCGGTGGTGGGGAGCACGCCCTGCCGGCCGGCGCGGAAGAACTGCCCGAAGGATGCCTTGCCGTCGACCAGGTGCGGGTCGTTCTCCATGAAGAAGCGGACGCCGCGCTGCCACAGGAAGACCAGCGCCGCGAAACCGGTCGCCCAGGTCCGGGCCCGGCGGCGGTAGTTGCCGTCGACGTGCATGAACAGGTCGAAGGCCACCGAGCGGTGCTCGACCTCCTCCGCCCCGTGCCAGCGCAGCAGGTCCAGCATGGTGGGGTCGGCGCCGCGCCGGTCGAGCTCGTCGGCGTTCAGCACCCAGTCGCCGAGGAAGGCGGTGTAGTGCTCGATGGCCGCGATCATCGCGACCCGCTCCATCAGCCACCAGTGCCGGGCCCGACCGGGCGGCAGGGTCCGGTCGCCGAGCAGCTTCTCGAAGAGCCAGTCGACCTGGGCCGTGTACGGGGTCGGGTCCAGGCCCAGCCGCTTGAGGTGGGGCAGCACGTCGTCGTGGGCGGCGGCGTGCATGGCCTCCTGCCCGATGAAGCCGATGACGTCCGCGCGCAGCCGCTCGTCCTCGATGTACGGGAGGACCTGCTTGTAGACGTGCACGAACCAGCGCTCGCCGGCGGGCAGCAGCAGGTGCAGCACATTGATCATGTGCCCCGCGAAGGGTTCCTCGGGCAGCCAGTGGAGCGGGGTGTCCTCCCAGCCGAAGGACACCTTCCGGGGCGCGAGGTCTATGTGTTCCGACGCCACGGGGGCGGGCGCGGGCGGCGTATTAGACATGGCGTCAATGTACTGATGGGTAGGAGTCAGGAGAACCCCCCTGCGCCCACTTCCCGTGCCGTGACGTGCCGTGACGTGCCCGCGCCCCCCCCCGCGCCTGCGGTCTCAGCGCAGGACGCCCGCCTTCGTGCCGTCCGTCAGCTTGCCCGACAGTTCGACCTCGGCGCCCGCCGGGGCCTTGACCGCCAGGCGGTTGCCGTTCGCGCTCCCGTTGACGCCGCCGCCCGACACCGACAGGGAGGCGAACTGCGCACTGCCCGCGGCCAGGACGTACCACTGGCCCGCGCGGGACTTCCACAGCACGCCCGCCAGCACCCGCGGTTCCCGGGGGCCGCACGCCACCGAGCCTTCCGACTTGGCGGCCTGAGCGGCGAGCGGGGCACTCGGGGCCAGGAACTGGGCCTGTACCCGGTCCGCGGTGCCCTGCCAGGTCTCGGCCCGGGTGCAGAGCCAGGCCGCCGTGCCCTCGCCCTCCGGCAGCGGCTGCTTGGCGTACGTCCAGGCGTTGACCGTACGGACCCCGTGCGAGCGGACCGAGGGCAGCAGGCAGGCGATCTTCGCCCAGTCCCCGAAGTCGGCGGCCTCCGTCACGTCGCGTTCGGCGCCGGGCGCCCCCGAGGTCAGCCGGGCCGGCGTCAGTTCACCGAGGTCGGTGACCAGCCGGGCGCCGCCGTCCCCGGTCAGGGACAGGGCGTTCCAGGTGGTGCAGCTGCCGCCCGGGGCGGGGCTCGCGACCGGCGGGGTGACCCCGTCCGGGGTCAGCCTGAGGGCCGCCGGTGCCTCGCCCGGCTTGAGCAGGTCCCGCAGGGCGGCGCCGGTCACCCAGGGCGCGGCCAGGTAGCGGACGTTGCCGTCGACCCGGCTCAGCACCAGCCCGGTCGCGGTGGCGGCCGACGCGCCGTCGGTCCGGGCGAAGTCGAGGGCGGCGCCCGCGGTCCCGTCGCGCGGTTCGGCGTACCGGACCACGCGCAGGCCGTCGTACAGCAGGACCACGACGGCCTGGTCGACGGTGCCCGCGAACAGCAGCTGGGCCGGCCCCATCGGCGGCCCGGACGGGGTCCCGGGGGTGGCCGAGACCACGACCGCGGAACCGGGCCGGGCCCATACGGCCAACGCCCGGCGCAACAGCTCCGCGTCCTCCGCGCGGTCGCCGCGCGCGGGCCAGGCGGAGAAGTCGGTACGGGAGGACGTGCTCCACCGCGCGGCCGCGGCCCGCACCAGCTGCCCGGGGTCCAGGGCCTGTTCGGCCGCCGCGTTGCGCGCGTACGGGGGAGCGGCGGCCCCGTCCGCGCCCCAGCCCCCGCCGGGCAGCGCGAGCAGCGCCCCGCACACGGCGAGGGCGGCCCCGGCGGCCAGCGCGGCCCGGGCGAGACGGCGCCGGCGCAGCAGGTCGGTGGGCCGCGCCTGGAGCACGCACGGGTCGAACTCGGGGGAGGCGAACAGGGTGTCGTGCACCGGGTCCCCGGACTCCGCGACGGCGGCCGCCGGGTCCGCGACCCCGGCCTCGGTCAGCACCCGGAGCACCTCCGGTTCCGACAGCCGCTCCAGGGCCCGCAGCACGCACGCGGCCCGGCCCGGCCCGGCGAGGGTGGCCAGCCACTGGTCGAGGGCGAGCTCCTCGGCGCCGCCCGAGCGCGGGAACAGCCGCAGCCCCCACACCTGGGGCAGCGCCGGTGGCAGCTGCACGCGCCGGGGCAGGGCGCGGAAGGTCAGCGGGAGCCCGGCCTCCAGCGCGGAGCGCAGGACGCGCAGCCGGACGTACGCGTACCCCTGGCCGTCCACGTCCTCGCCGCCGCGGCCGGGGACCCCGCCCCGGACGGCCGCCGCCGCGTCCCGCCGCCCGCGCGGCAGGGCCCGCTGGGCCAGCGAGTGGGCGGTGAGCACGCGTCGGTGACGGCCGAGGGAGGGCGGCAGCACCAGGTAGGCGAGCCGCACCAGCCGCGGGTAGTGCTCGACGATGGCGGCCTCGGCCTGCTCGACGTCGGGAGACAGGGGGCGGGTGGCGGTATCCGGCGCAGTCACGTTCAGCAGAACGAGCGAATCGTCGGATGGTCACCCGCCCCCAGTCCACGCGTTCGGGCCGACCCGCCGGGGAGCGGGCGGAATCCTGAGCCGGCGCAGTCGCAGCGGGAGCGCTGTGCGGGACCGGGAACCGCCCGTCCGTCCTGGTCAGACCACCAGGCGGGCGCGCAGCGCCCCCACCGTCTCGTCCGGGACGCCCAGCCCCTCGCGCACGTACTTCTCCATGGAGCCGTAGCGGGTCTCGACCTCGTCCAGCGCGGCCCGCAGGTACTCGGGGAAGACGCCGATCAGCGCGAGCGCGATGTCCGGGTCGCCGCCGGCCATCGTGAAGCCCTCGATCATCGGGGCGAAGGCCTGCTTGACGGCCGGGTTCACCGAGAGGTATTCGGCCATCAGGGTCTCGTCGTCCGCGCCGAGCAGTGACAGGATGACCGTCGCGCCCCAGCCCGTACGGTCCTTGCCGGCCGTGCAGTGGAAGAGCAGCGGGCCCGCCTGCGGGTCGGCGGCCTCGGTGAGCAGCAGCCGGAACGCGGCCTGCGCGGAGCCGGAGCTCACGAAGGACCGGTAGACCTGCCCGAACAGGGCCTGCGCCTTGCCGCCGCCCAGCTGCTCCTCGGCGACCACCGGGTCGGACAGCAGGTCCTTGAGCTGCGCGGCGGCGGGCGTCCCGCCGGCCCGCACCCGGTCCGCGAACACGTCGCCGACCAGGGCCCGGGCCCCGGCCGGAACCCGGTCGGGGTGGTCGGTGCGCTCGGCTTCGCTGCGGAAGTCGATGACGGTGCGCAGGCCCAGCGCGGACACCACCGGGTCGGCCTCGGGGTCGAGCCGGTCGAGCTGCCCCGAGCGCAGCACCAGGCCGGGCCGGACGCTGCGACCGCCGGGGAGCGGGGTGCCGCCGAGGTCGCGGAGGTTTGCGACGGTGGTGGAGGGGAGGGCGGTCATCGTGGCTGCTCCAGCGGTGTGGTCAGTCGTATCAGCAGATCGTTGATCCAATGTTCCGGCGGTTGGCCCCGGAAAGGCAATCGGCGGCCAGTCCTACCCCGATGCCGATGCCGAGCGCGGCCAGGTGTCCGGCGTCGGTGAAGGTCCGCCCCCGCTTGACCACGGGCGCCGCGGCCAGCGCGAGCAGTACCGCCCGGGCGGCCGTACGCACGGCCCCGCGCGGCAGGGCCGAGGTCAGCGTGCCGAGCACGGCGTTGAAGCCGTAACTGGTCCCCACGTCCAGGGCCCGCCGGGTGCGCGGATCGGTCGTCCTGCGCAGTGCGCCGTATACGAGGAGCGTCGCCGAGGCGTGCCCGAACAGGAACACCGCGGCCGTCCACCAGGCGCCGTACGCGTACTCGGCATACCCGAGGACCGCGACGAGCAGCAGTGCGTACGGCAGCGGCATGGGTTCCTCGACGACGAAGGCGCTGGTCAGCAGCGTCTCCCAGCGCCCGGCGGCGAGATTGTCGACATTCGTCGAGCAGTCGCGGAGCAGCCGTTCGCGGTCCGCCGCCGCCCTCCGCTCCAGGGCGTACGCCCCGACCTGCACCCCGCCGGCGTACACCGCGCCCAGTGGAATCGGATTCACCCGCCCATGATCGGATACGGCCCACTGGCGGGCACCACCGGGTTCCGTGGGAACATGTCCCGGCCATGACAGAGAACCCCGCGCCGATGCGCGCGACACGGGCCGCGACCTTCGCGGCGATGTGTGTCGCACTGGGTGCGGTGGGGCACTCGTACATGTCCGGCACGGATATTCCGCTCTTCGGCCTTTTGGGTGCCTTCGGGGTGACCGGCGCGCTCGCCTGGCTCGGTGCCGGACGCCGACGCGGCCCGGCGGGGATCACCGCCACCCTGCTCGCCGTGCAGGGGGCGCTGCACCTCGTGTTCTCCGGGAGCCAGGCCGCCGGACCTCCGCCCGGGGCCGCCCACGCGCACCACCCCATGGCCGACACGGGTGGAACGGCCGGGGCGGGCCGCATGGGCGAGACGGCCGGCATGGCAGACGTGGCCGGCATGGCAGACGTGGCAGACATGGCAGACATGGCCGGCCGGGGCGGGGTCGCCATGATCGCCGCCCACGTGCTCGCCGGACTGTTCTGCGCCGCCTGGTTGGTCCGGGGCGAGGCCGCCGTCTTCCGGCTGGCCCGGGCCCTGGGTTCCGCCGCCCTGCACGCCGCGGGGCCGCTCGCCCGCGCGTTCCTGCTGCTGCGGGCGCGGACGGCTCCCGTGGCCGCCGCCCCGGCGGCGCCGGCGCGACGCCCCCGGTACGCCCGTCCGCGCCGGCTGCGCGGGGCCGTGCACGCCCACGCCGTGGTGCGCCGCGGGCCGCCCGCGGGCCGAGCGTTCCGCACCACGGCCCCCGGCCGTCCTGCCCGCGCCTGACCGGCGCACCTCTTCGGCGAGGGGCGGCACCCGGGGCCGCTTCCCCGCGTCTCGCCCACACTTAGGACCCACATGTCCCTCGAAGAGGCTCAGGACGTCCGTACCCCGGACGCCGACACCGACCCCGACATACCCGGACGCCGTAGCGGCGGCTGGGCCGCCCTGCGGCCGCTGCTCCTGCGCGTGCACTTCTACGCCGGGCTCCTGATCGCCCCGCTGCTGTTCCTCGCCGCCGCCACCGGTCTGCTGTACGCCGGATCCTGGCAGGCCGAGAAGATCCTCTACTCCGACGAGCTGACCGTCGCCCGCGTCGGCGACAGCGCCCTGCCGCTCAGTGCCCAGGTCGCGGCGGCGCGGGACGTCGCGCCGAAGGGCGAGGTCGTGTCCGTGTGGCCCGCGCCCGAGGCCGACGCCACCACCCGCGTGATCCTGGAGAGCCCGGGACTGGCCGAGGGCGAGACCCTCACCGTGTTCGTCGACCCGTACACGGCGGATGTGCGCGGGCAGCTCACGACGGTGGGCGACGCACTGCCCCTGCGGGCCTGGCTGAGCGAGTTCCACTCCAGCCTCCAGCTCGGCGAGTTCGGCCGGAACTACAGCGAACTCGCCGCGAGCTGGCTGTGGGTGGTTGCCCTGGGCGGCGTCGCCCTGTGGATCGGCCGCCGCCGCGGGCGCAGGTCCCAGCTGGTCCTCCCGGACCGCGGGGCCACCGGCCGGCGCCGGACACTGTCCTGGCACGGGAGCGTCGGACTCTGGGCCGCGATCGGCCTGGTCGCGCTCTCCGCCACCGGCCTGACCTGGTCGAAGTACGCCGGTGAGAACATCGGGCAGCTCCAGGACCGGCTCGGCGGGGCCACCCCGTCCGTCTCCGCCTCCGTGGCCGGCGGCCCGTCCGGCGGGTCCGACGAGCACGCCGGGCACACCATGCCCGAGGGCACCGAGATGCCCCCGCCGCCGGTCACCGCCGACATCGGCATCGACGGGGCCGTGTCGGCGGCCCGCGCCGCCGGGGTCACCGAGTACCTCCAGATCACCCTGCCGACCGCGGGCAAGGGGTACGTGGTCAAGGAGAAGGACAGGCAGGTGCCGGTGCACCTGGACGCCGTCGCCGTCGACCCCGCCGACGGCCGGGTCCTGGACGAACTGCGCTTCGCCGACCACCCGTTGCTCGCCCAGCTGACGCGCTTCGGCATCGACCTGCACATGGGGACGACCTTCGGGCTCGCCAACCAGATCGCACTCGCGGCCCTGGCCGCCGCCGTGATGTTCCTGGTCTTCTGGGGTTATCGGATGTGGTGGCTGCGCCGGCCGACGAAGGAGCGGAAGCTGTCGGTCGGCCGGGCGCAGCCGCGCGGCGCCTGGCGGAGGTTGCCGGTGACGCTGCTGCTGCCGCTGGCCGCGATGGCGGCCGCGGTCGGCTGGTTCGTCCCGATGCTGGGGATCAGCCTGGTCGTCTTCCTGCTGGTGGACGCGCTGCTCGGCGCAGTGGCCCGCCGCCGGCCCCTGCCGACCGTCTCCGCGGGTCGGTCAGGGGGTGTACTTGTAGCCCACCCGGCGCACCGTCTGGATCGCGCCGCGGTGGGCGGCGCCCAGCTTGCGGCGCAGGCGGGCGATGTGGACGTCCACGGTGCGACCGTCGCCGACGTGGCCGTAGCCCCAGACCGTGGTCACCAACTGGTCCCTGCTGTGCACCCGGTGCGGGTGCTGCACCAGGTGGGCCAGCAGCTCGAACTCCAGGTAGGTCAGGTCCAGTACCTTGCCGTCGACCTCGGCGGTGCGCTGCGCCGGGTCGATGCGGACCAGGGCGTCGCCCCGGGTCGCGGGCGCCTCGGGGGCCCGGCCCTGCGGGGCGGGCTGCGCCGCCGGTGCGGTGACGGGTGCGGTGACGGCGTGCGGGGCGAAGGCGATCGGCGGCTGCTGGTCGGCCGGCACGAGCACCAGGTAGCCGATCATCGGCGGCTGGCCCGGCAGCGTCGGGAGGGCGTGCTGGGGGGCGGGCAGCCAGGTGGCCCCGGGCGGCAGGAGGTCCACGACGCGGGCCACCTCGTCCCGGTCCACGGCGCGAAGCCGGTGGCGCGGACTGGGAGGGTAGGGGAAGGGGGCGGTCGCGGCGGAGGCGGCAGAGGTCAGCGAACGGGTCTGAGACATGAGTGGTCAGCTCTTTCACGCGGAGGGTTCGACGGGAGACGTACGTCGTCGTACCGCGCAGACCGAAGGCCTCGGGGAGGTTCGGAAGACAGGTCCCGGAGGCTTTAGAGGGCCGGCGCGTTCTTCGCGCGGCAACACACCCGGTCGAAATCGTGATCCTGACGGGACGGCCAGAACGGCTCGAGGTCGCTGCGACCGTTCGAGGTGTGCGAGTGGCTGGCCATGCGCTCATTCAAGCAGATGTCCGGGTCCCGGGGCAGACCTTGTCTCACAGGGTGGATCGGAATCTCATATTCCGTGATCATGGTCGGTCAAAACCCGGACATTCCGTCAACGCGGCGGCTGCGCAAGGGCGTCCGGGCGCGCGGTGTCCGGGCCCGCGGTGTCCGAGCCCGTACGGCGACGCCCGCCGGAGCTCGATGGCTCGGCGGGCGTCGTCATGGGTGGCGAGGGCGGTCATGGCGTGCGACCGGTCTCAGACCAGGCCGTCCTTCTCCAGGCCGGCGCAGCAGGTGTCCGTGATGAGGCGGGTCACCACGTACGGGTCCACGTTCGCGTTCGGGCGGCGGTCCTCGATGTAGCCCTTGCCGTCCTTCTCCACCTGCCACGGGATGCGCACGGACGCGCCGCGGTCGGAGACGCCGTAGCTGAACTCGTTCCAGGGGGCCGTCTCGTGCAGGCCCGTCAGGCGCTCGTCGATGCCGGCGCCGTAGTTCTTCACGTGGTCCAGCGGCTTCGAGCCGTCGCCCAGGGCCTCGCAGGCGGAGATGATCGCGCGGTAGTCCTCGCGCATCGCCTTCGTGGAGAAGTTGGTGTGCGCGCCGGCGCCGTTCCAGTCGCCCTTGACGGGCTTCGGGTTCAGCGTCGCCGACACGTTGAAGTCCTCGGCGGTGCGGTAGAGCAGCCAGCGGGCGATCCACAGCTGGTCGGAGACCTCCAGCGGGCCGACCGGGCCGACCTGGAACTCCCACTGGCCCGGCATGACCTCGGCGTTGATGCCGGAGATGCTCAGGCCCGCCACGAGGCAGTGGTCCAGGTGCTTCTCGACGATCTCGCGGCCGAAGATCTCGTCGGAGCCGACGCCGCAGTAGTAGCCGCCCTGCGCGGCCGGGAAGCCGTTGACCGGGAAGCCGAGCGGGCGGGACCCGTCGAAGAAGGTGTACTCCTGCTCGATGCCGAAGATCGGCTCCTGCCCGGCGTACTTCTCCGCGACCGGACGCAGCAGGGCGCGGGTGTTCGACTCGTGCGGGGTCATGTCGATGTTCAGGACCTCGCACAGCACCAGGACGTCGTCCCCGCCGCGGATCGGGTCCGGGCAGGAGAACACCGGCTGCAGCACGCGGTCGGAGGCGTGGCCCTCGGCCTGGTTCGTGCTCGATCCGTCGAAGCCCCAGATCGGCAGGGCGTCGCCGTCCCCGAGGATCTTCGTCTTGGAGCGAAGCTTCGCCGTCGGCTCGGTGCCGTCGATCCAGATGTACTCAGCCTTGTAGCTCACGGGCCCCATCCTCAGACTCTGCGGGTCGCTGCGGTGATGACCGCAGCGTGCCCCTCCGCGATTTCCCTTCCGTTGCCCGGGTGTGAACCCCGTGTTACCGGGGTTTGCACCGCAGGTCGGGCGGGATGTGCGGGTTGGTGGCGGGGCGCCCGCCCGGGTGGGGCAGACTGGCCCGGTGAGCACTTCGTCTGCTGTGAACCCCGCTGGAGGTCCCTCCGGAGACCCCTCCGCCCACCTCGCCGCGGATCCTGCCGAGCGTGCCGTCGGCCAGGCTTTCGCAGGCCGCCGCCCCCGGATCGGACTCCTGGGCACCGGTCCCTGGGCACACCGCACGCACGCCCCCGCGCTGGCCGCGCACCCGGGCTCGGAATTCGTCGGAGTGTGGGGCCGACGCCCCGAGGCGGCGGCCGAGCTGGCGCGCGAGTACGGCGTGAAGGTGTACGAAGACCCCGACGCGCTGTTCGCCGACTGTGACGCCGTGGCCTTCGCCCTGCCGCCGGACGTCCAGGCTCCGCTGGCCGTGCGGGCCGCTGCCGCCGGCTGCCACCTGCTGCTCGACAAACCCGTCGCCACCACCGTGGAGGAGGCCCGGTCCGTCGCCGACGCCGCGGCCCGGCACCGGGTCGCCTCCGTGGTCTTCCTCACCCTCCGCTTCGCCGAGCCCACCGCCGGCTGGGTGGCGGAGCAGGCCGGACGCTCCGGCTGGTTCACCGCGGCCGCCCACTGGCTCGGCGCCGTCTTCCCGCCCGACGGCACCCCCGGCGCGTACGCGGACTCGCCCTGGCGCAAGGCCAAGGGGGGCCTGTGGGACGTCGGCCCGCACGCCCTGTCCGTGCTGATCCCGATTCTCGGCGAAGTCACCGAGGTCAGCGCCACCCGGGGCCCCTCCGACGTGGTGCAGCTGGCCCTGCGGCACGCCTCCGGCGCCGCCAGCACCGCCGTGCTCAGCCTGGGCGCACCGCGCGAGGCGGCCGGGGTGGGGCTGGAACTGCGCGGCGCCGAGGGCGTGTACGCGCTGCCCGGCTGGAGCGACGTGCCGGGCGCCTACGGGCGGGCCCTGGACGCACTGCTCGACGCCGCGAGGACGGGCGTACCGGATCCGCGCGGGGCCGAGTTCGGGGCCCGGCTGACGGAGATCCTGGCGCAGGCGCAGGCGCAACTCCCCGAGGAGTGACAGGGTCGGGGTCCCGGTCCGGCCCCGGGTCCCGGCCCGGGGCTATTTGATGACCGCGTTCGCCACGATGATGACGAGCCCGATCGTGGCGTCCGCCATCCCGATCAGCAGCGACGTGCCGATCCGGTAGCCCACGCGCAGCGCCACGAAGGAACCCCAGGCGAACAGCAGGGCCGTGTTCAGGCCGAGCCCGACCGCGGTCACCCCGTACGGGTCCCAGCCCGTCAGCCCCGCCGTGACCAGCAGCAGGACGGTGGGCAGGGTGGCCACGATCATCGGCCACTCGTTCCACAGGGCCCGCCCCAGCACCCTCCACCGGTCCCGCGCGGAGCCGCGCTGATGGACGGTCATGTGGTGCGAGTAGCCGTGCGCGAGCGCGGCCGCGCACGCCGTCACGAGCACCCAGCTGGCGTCGTAGAACGGCGTGTACTCCTCGCCCTTCTGGTGCAGCGCCGCCAGCAGTCCGCTGGCCAGGACCGTCCCGTACACCCCGCCGAACATCCAGTCCGCCCCGCGTCGGGGCGGAGGAAGCGGCGCGGGCCCCGAGGGCTGCGCGTGCGGCAGGGGATCGGGACCGCGCTCGGGTCGCGGGCGGGGGTCCGGCGGGGACTGCTCGTTCACCAGGGGTCCTTCGGTACGGTATCTCCACTTTTGTTGCCGGGTTCACCCTACGAGGCGGGACGTGGGGGCGAGATGAAGGCCGCGGGGGCGGGATGAGGGCCGAGGGGCCGCGCCCCGGCGGCGCACCGCGCCCGCGCCGGGTCACGTCACCCGGCGGACCACGTCCACCAGCGCCTCCAGGGCCGCGCCGAAGGCATGGTCGCCGGGGGCCGCGTAACCGACCACCAGCCCCTCGCGGGCCGGACCGGGAGCGGCGGGACTGCGGTAGCCGGACAGTCCGTCCAGGGCCAGGCCCGCCGCCCGCGCAGCCGCCAGGGCCGGCGCCTCGCGGCCGGGCGGGAGTTCGACCACCGCGTGCAGCCCGGCGGAGATGCCCGTCACCCGGGCCCCCGGTGCGCGTGCCGCAAGGACGGAGACCAGTCGGTCGCGCCGCTCCCGGTAGCGGCGCCGCATCCGGCGGACGTGCCGGTCGTATCCGCCGCACTCGATGAAGTCGGCCAGCGCCAGCTGGTCCAGCGCGCTCGCCCAGGACTCCCGCAGGCCCTTCGCCGCCAGCACCTCGGCGGCCTGCCGGTCCGGGAGGACCAGCCAGCCGAGGCGGATCGCCGGCGAGAGGCTCTTGCTCAGCGAGCCCGCGTACACGACGTGCTCGGGGGCCAGTCCCTGGACGGCGCCGACCGGTTTGCGGTCGTAGCGGAACTCCCCGTCGTAGTCGTCCTCGACGATCAGGCCGCCGGTGGCGCGCGCCCACTCCACGGCGGCGGCGCGCCGCGCCGGCAGCAACCGCGCCCCGGTCGGGAACTGGTGGGCCGGGGTGAGGAGCAGCGTACGGGCCCGGGAGGGCAGTTCCGCGGTCCGGGCGCCGTCCTCGTCGACCTCGACGGGGTGCGGGCGGACCCCGGCGGCGTCCAGGACGCCGTGGTGGAAGGGGAGTCCGTACGCCTCCACCGCCCAGTCCCGGGGCCGTACGGAGGCCAGGAGCCGCAGGCCGTTGGCGAAGCCGGAGCAGACCACGACGTTCTCCGGGCCGGTGCGCACGCCCCGGGTGCGGGAGAGGTAGTCCGCCAGGGCCCGCCGCAGCTCGGGGCGGCCGCGCGGATCCTGGGGGCCGAAGGCTTCGGTGGGCGCCCCGGTGAGGGCCCGCCGGGCGCTGGCGGCCCAGGGGCCGCGGGGGAAGGAGGCCGGATCCGGCTTGCCCTGCACCAGGTCGTGCCGGGGCTTCCCGGCCGCCGGCCCGGCCGGAGCGGCCCGTACCGCCGAGGTCGCGGCGCCCTCCGCCACCCGGGTGCCGGAACCCTGGCGGGCCGTGAACCAGCCCTCCGCCACCAGCTCGGCGTAGGCGTCGGCGACGGCGTTGCGGGCCAGGCCCAGGTCGGCGGCGAGCGTCCGGTACGGCGGCAGCCGCGTCCCGCCGGCGAGCCGGCCGCTGCGCACGGCTTCCCGCAGGGCCCGGGCCAGGGCGGTCCGGCGGGCGCCCTCGGCGGGGAGTTCGAGGTGCAGGTCGAGGCCGGCGGTGGGGTGCATGGCGTCTCAGGCCTTGCGGGACAGGGCCTCGCGGACGGCGTCCTCGGAGCGGGCCACCACGGCCGTGCCGTCCTCGGCGGTGATGATCGGACGCTGGATCAGCTTCGGGTGCGCGGCCAGGTGCGCGATCCACCGGCCCCGCGCCTCCTCGGTCTCCTCGCGCGGCAGCTCCCGTACCCCGCTCTCCCGGGCCAGCGGGTCCGAGGTGCGCGTGATGTCCCACGGCTCCAGCCCCAGCCGGCCGAGGACCTCGCGGATCTCGGCTGCGGAGGGCACGTCCTCCAGGTAGCGCCGCACGGTGTACTCGGCGCCCTCGGCGTCCAGCACGGTGAGCGCGGCGCGGCACTTGGAACAGGCGGGATTGATCCAGATCTCCATGCCGACAACCCTATCCAGAGTCGGTCCGGCCAGGGCTTTTGTCAGTGGTCCCCAGTAAAATCGAGGAAGAACGACAGGAAGCCAACTACCGTTTGGGAGGCTGTAGATGGCCACTGCCACCACCATTCAGCACGTCAAGAAGAAGCCGCTGCCGGCGGGGCTGCCCCGCGAGTGGTACGAGAGCCACAACCGCCGTCTGAAGGCCATGCGGTTGGCGATATCCCTGCTCGACTCGGGGACGTACGACGCGAAGCGCGCGACCAACCGGAAGATCCGGACGATGGCCGTCCGGACGGGGATCCACCGGCCGTCCAACGTCACCTGCAGGCTGGTGCGCGCGTTCATCCGCGAGTCGTAAGGGTCCGACCGACCGTCCGACCGTCCGACCGTCCGACCGTCCGACCTCCGGGAAGCCGGTGAGCCGCCGCCCCCGCGCGCGGCCCGCGGGGCTTCCCGGAGCCCCGGACCAGCGGATCAGTGCGCGCCCGGCAAGCCGTCCAGCGAGAGCAGGAGCAGCGCCACGTCGTCGCGGGGCCCGCCGTCCGTGTAGGAGGCCAGGTCGCGCCAGACCGCCCGGACCAGCCCGTCCGGCTCCCGGGCCAGCACCGGCAACCGGGCGGTCAGGGGGTAGAAGCGCCCTGCGACGTCCCGGGCCTCCGTCACCCCGTCGGTGTACAGCAGCAGCCGGTCCCCGGGCAGGAGCGGCAGTTCGGTCACGGCCGGCGGCGCCGGACCCGCGAGCCCGAGCCCCAGCGGAGGGCCCGGCTCCACGGCGATCTCCTCGACCCGGGCCCCGCGCAGGCGCAGGGCCGGGGGGTGCCCGCACGACACCATCCGAACGAGGTCCCGGCCGGGCGGGACCTCCAGCAGGATCGCCGTCGCGAACAGCTCCGGGTGCTCCACCGAGACGTCGTCCGCCGAGTCCGCCAGCAGCCGCCGGTCCAGCCGGGCCGCGACCGCCGCCAGCTCCGTGTCGTCGAGCACGGCCTCGCGGAAGGCACCGAGCAGCGAGGCCACCGTGGCGACCGCCGCCAGACCGTGCCCCTGCACGTCCCCGACCAGCGCCCGGACCCCGTAGGGCCCCGCCCGTACGTCATAGAGGTCCCCGCCGACCAGGGTGCCGCGCTGCGCCGCCCGGTACAGGCCGGAGCAGCTCACCGGGCCCACCCGTTCCGGCACCGGCGGGAGGACCGCCAGCTGGGCGGCCTCCGCCACCGTCCGTACGTTGACCAGCTGGGCGTCGCGGCGCCGCCGCACCCAGGCGATCACCACGCTCAGCAGCCCGACGGCGGCCACGGTGGCGAGGTCGGAACCCCTGGCCTGGGCGATCCCCAGGCCGGGGAGGCCCAGCAGGAGCAGCACCAGTGCGGCGAAGCAGGCGGTCCCGGCCGGCCCGTACGCGAAGGCGGCCACCGGGGGCAGGCCCGCGAGGAAGTACCCCAGCTCCACGTCGCCGGGTGTGGCCAGCTGGGCGAGCACCAGCACGACGAGCGCCACCACGGGCGCGAACCGGGCCCAGCGCGGCGGAGGCTCCCCGCGCAGCCAGCCCGGCTCCTCGCGTCCGTGTCTCACCCCTCCACCCTGGTACGCGGGCCGGGCGCGCGCACCCCGGACCCCTCCTACGGGTGGCCGGGGCCGGCCGGGGCCGAGACAGTGGTGGCGTGACGGAAGACGAGGGCCGGGCCCGGGACCGGGACCGGGGCGCGGGCAAGGAGCAGGGCCGGGAACCGAGCGGGCCGGGCAAGGAGCAGGGCCGGGCGCCGGGCCGGGCGGGCAAGGAGCCGGGCCGCGAGCCGGGCCGGGCGGGCCGGGCGCCGGGCCGGGCGCACGTCGAGGCCCACGGCGCGGCCCCGGTCGGCGGCGGCTCGCAGAGCGCGGAGATCAGCACCCGGCTCAATTGGCTGCGCGCGGGGGTGCTCGGTGCCAACGACGGGATCATCTCCACCGCAGGCCTGGTCGTCGGCGTGGCCGGCGCCACCACGTCCCGTTCGGCGATCCTCGCGGCGGGTGTCGCCGGGCTGCTGGCGGGGTCGCTGTCGATGGCGGCGGGGGAGTACGTCTCGGTCAGCTCGCAGCGGGACTCCGAGCGGGCCGCGCTGGAACTGGAGCGCCGGGAGCTGGCGGAGGAGCCGGAGGCGGAGCTCGACGAGCTCACCGACCTGCTCGCGGCCCGGGGCCTGAGCCGGGACCTGGCCGGGCAGGCGGCCGAGCAGCTGACGGAGCGCGACGCGCTGCGGGCCCATGCCCGGGTGGAACTCGGCATCGACCCCGACGAGCTGGTCAATCCGTGGCACGCCGCGCTCGCCAGCCTGGTCGCCTTCACGGCGGGTGCGCTGCTGCCGTTGCTGGCGATCCTCCTGCCGGGGTCGTCGGCGCGGGTGCCGGTGACGGCGGCCGCCGTGCTCGCTGCGCTCGTGCTGTGCGGGGTGGTGAGCGCGCGGCTCGGCGGGGCGCCGGTCGCGCGCGCGGTTCTGCGCAACGTGGCCGGCGGCGCCCTGGCGATGTGCATCACCTACGCGGTGGGTACCTGGCTCGGCTGACCCCGACGGCGAATTCCGGCCCCGGCCTTCGAGCCACGCCGGTGCGGTTCCAGCTCCGCCGATGCCGATCCGCACCGGCGCCGAGACGTAGCCCCCGCCGGTTGCGCGCCGCACGGGGGCCGAGACGTAGCCCCCGCCGGTTGCGCGCCGCACCGGGTCCGGCTTCCGGCCCCGCCGGCGTTAGAGGCGCGGGGTGCGGGGCGGAGCCCCGGTCTTTGCGCGGCACCGGGGTCGCGTCGCGGGCGCGCCCCGTCCACGTTCCCCCGCCGGCGAGGCGAAGCGGCAGGATGGGGGCATGCGTATCGCAGTCACCGGTTCCAGCGGGCTCATCGGCAGTGCCCTCGTGCGGTCCCTCCGGGGAGACGGGCACCAAGTGGTGCGGTTCGTGCGGCGGGCGCCCGCCGACGCGGACGAGGCGCGGTGGGATCCCGCGCGGGGCTACGTCGACCCCGACGGCCTGGCCGGGTGCGCGGCCGTCGTGCACCTGGCCGGCGCCGGGGTCGGCGACCACCGGTGGACCGCCGCCTACAAGCGGCGGATCCGCGACAGCCGCGTCCTCGGCACCGCCGCGATCGCCGACGCCGTGGCCGCCCTCGACCGGCCGCCCGCCGTCCTGGTCAGCGGTTCCGCCATCGGCTACTACGGCGACACCGGCGACCGGCCCGTGGACGAGGACGCCCTGGCCGGGCACGGTTTCCTGCCCTCGGTCTGCGTCGAGTGGGAGGCGGCCGCCGCGCCCGCCCGCGCGGCCGGCGTCCGGACGGCCTTCGCCCGTACCGGCCTGGTCGTCGCTCGGGAGGGCGGGGCCTGGGGACGGCTGTTCCCGATCTTCCGCGCCGGCGTCGGCGGCCGGCTCGGCAGCGGCCGCCAGTACTGGTCGTACATCTCCCTCCGGGACGAGGTCGCGGCCCTGCGCCACATCATCGACTCCCCCTCCCTCTCCGGCCCGGTCAACCTCACCGCCCCCGAGCCGCTGACCAACCGCCAGGTCACGGCGGCCATGGCGCGGGTGCTGCGCCGTCCGGCGCTGCTGCCCGTACCGGCCCCCGCGCTGCGGATCGCGCTGGGGGAGTTCTCCGAGGACGTGCTGGGCAGTCAGCGGGTGCTGCCCGCCCGGCTGCTGGAGTCCGGCTTCGTCTTCCGCGACCCGGGCATCGAGCAGGCCCTGCGCGCCGCCCTCTAGACCGCCCGCCGCGGTCCCGGCGCGGTCCCGTCGCCGTGCCGGGCGGTCCGTCGCCGTCCCGTCGCCGTCGTCGCCGTGCCGGGCGGTCCGCCGCGTGCGGAACCGGGCCGGGTGCGACCGCCGTGCGACCGTTCGTGACCCGGATGCGACCGCGGTGCGACCGTTGTCGACCGCAATACTCCGGCGAACCGGGGTTCCCCCGGAGGCCGTCGGGGGAAGGAGGACGAGACACAGCCGCGCCGACCTCGGGGAGGGGCACGTGCTCAGCAGCGCACACCGGACCGCACACCATGCGGACGTCGTCATCGTAGGAGCCGGGGTCTCCGGACTCGCGGCCGCGCGCCACCTGATCGCAGCGGGAGTCACGGTCACCGTCCTGGAAGCCGCGGACGACCCCGGCGGGCGGATGGCCACCGAGTCGGCCGACGGGTTCCGGCTGGACCGGATCGGCCAGCTGCTCAACACCTCGTACCCGGAACTGGCCCGCACCCCGGGCCTGGAGGCCCTGCGCCTGCGCCCCTTCGCTCCCGGGGTCCTCGTCCACACCGACGGCAAACAGCTGCGGGCCGCCGCACTCACCCCGGCCCGGGCCCTGGCCAGCGGCTCCCTCGACCAGGCCCGGCTCAGCGCCGTGCTCGGGCGGTTCGCCGCCCTGCCCGAGGAACGGCTGCTCGCCCGTCCCGAACGCACCGCGCACGCCGCCCTGCGCGCGCGCGGCCTGCCGCCGCGCACCGCCAACGGCGTACTGCGGCCCCTGCTCAGCGCCCTGCTCCGCGACCCGGAGCTCACCACGTCCAGCCGGGTCGCCGACCTGGCGCTGCGCACCTTCGTCCGCGGCCGCCCGGCCGTGCCCGAGGGCGGCGCGGCGGCTCTGCCCGACCTGCTCGCCGCCGGCCTGCCGCCCGGCACCGTACGCACCGGGGTCCGGGTCCGGTCGGTGGCGACCAACCTGGTCACCACCGAGGAGCACGGCGCCTTCAGCTGCCGCTCCGTCCTCCTGGCCACCGGCGCCCGGGCCGCCGCCGAACTGCTGCCCGGCCTGCGCGTGCCCGCTTTCCACGAGGTCACCGTCCTGCACCACGCCACCCCGACGGCGCTGCCCCGGGACGGCTCGCTGCTCCTGGACGGGGACCCCGAATGGCCCCTCTCGCACACCGCCGTGATGAGCGCCGTCGACCCGACGCGCGCCCCGGCCGGCCGGAGCCTGGTCACCACCACCGTGCTCGGCCCGCCGCCCCCGAGGCGCACGGTCGCCTCCCGACTGGCCCGGCTCTACGAGAGCTCCACCCGGGACTGGGACCTGCTCGCCGTCCACCACACCCGGGAGGCCGTCCCCGCCATGCCCCCGCCGTACGACCGGCAGCGCCCGGTCCGGGTCCTCGCCGGGCTGTACGTGTGCGGCGACCACCGCGACATCAACACCGTCCAGGGCGCCCTGCACTCGGCCCGCCGCGCCACCACCGCCGTCCTGCGCGACTTCGGCATCCCGCTCCCGGCCGCCCCGGAACCCGCGCTTCCGGTGGCGGCCTGAGCGACCGCGCCCCGGGCCCGGTCCCCCCGCGGGACCGGGCCCCCGCGCCTCACGACAGCGCCGCGACCCGGTCCCGGTAGGTCCGCACCGCGGAGGCGTCCCGGTAGGGCTCCAACCGGCGCTCGAAGTCCCGCACGTACTCCACCGCGCGCACCGACCTCATCTCCATCGCCTGCTGCGCCGCCTCCGCGCCCAGCGCGCACGCCTGGTCCAGCTCGCCGAGCCCCAGCCGCGCCGTGGCCAGCACCACCCGGCAGAACAACCGCGACCGCGCGTAGCCGGGGGCCCGCAGTTGGAGCGAGCGCTCCGCGTGCTGGGCCGAGGCGCGGTACTGCTGGAGGTCCCGGTGGCAGTGCCCGAACTCGTCCGCCAGCTGCGCCTCGTCGAAGCACCGCGCCCAGTGCGGTACGTCGTCCCCGGGCCGGGCCGCGCCCAGCGCGCGCTCCGCCCGCACCAGCGAGGCCGTCGAGGCCCGCACCTCGCCGAGCACCGCGTGCCCGCGCGCCTCCGCCGAGTGCAGCAGCGCCTGGACCACCGGCGGCGGACCCGAGCCGACGCCCTGCTGGGCCACCCGCGCCAGCTGCACCGCCTCCCGGCCGTGCCCGAGGTAGACCGCCTGCCGGCTCATGGTGACCAGCACGTACGACCCGTACGGCCGGTCCGCGGCGGCCTGGGCCAGCCGCAGCGCCTGCACGAAGTACCGCTGGGCGAGCCCGTGGGCCGCGATGTCGTACGAGGTCCAGCCCGCGAGCCGGGTCAGATCGGCGGCGGCCGAGAACAGCCGCCGCCCCGTGGTCTCCCCGTAGGTGCCGCGGAGCATCGGCTCCGCCTCGTGCTCCAGGTAGCGCACCAGGGCCTGCCGCGCGTGGCCGCCGCCGTAGGCGTGGTCCAGGGTGCGGAACAGCTCGCCCACCGATCTCAGCGCCGCGATGTCCCCGCCGGTCACCCGCTGACCGGGGCCCCGGTCGATCTGCCGCTGCCGGGGCACCGAGACCCGCCCCTGGACCGGCACCCGGACCGAGGCCGGATCCGCGCCGCGGCCCACCCGCTCGTCGGCCCGGCCGATCAGCCAGTCCCGGCTCGGCACGACCAGCCCGGCCGGGGTGAAGGCGATCTTCCGCAGTTCGGCGTGGGAACCGGAGTCCTTGCGCCACAGCCCGCTCGCGATGTCCACGGCCTCTTCCGGAGTGGCCGCGAACTCCAGCCCCGCGTACACGGGCGCGCAGGCGTCCAGCCCCAGGTCCTGCGCGGAGAGCCGCCGCCCGAGGCGGCGGGTGAAGACCTCGGCGATCAGGGCGGGGGTCGTTCCGCGCGGCTGCTGCCCCCGCAGCCACCGGGTCACGGAGGTCTTGTCGTACCTCAGGTCGAGACCGTGTTCCAGGCCGAGCTGGTCGACGCGACGGGCGAGCCCGGCGTTGGAGAACCCGGCTTCCGCGATCAGCGCCGCGAGCTGCCGGTTGGGGACGCGCTGGGCAGGTCGTTCCGTCATCGGCTCCACGGTCTCCTGACGTGACGGACCGGAGACCCGGCCCTGTGACGGCGTGAATGTAGCGGCGAACTCCGCCCTTGCCGCCCTGTCTGCCCCACATTCATCCGATCGTGTGCAGAACAGGACCCGGGGTGGACAGTGGCGCGTGGCCAGGAAGCACTTTCCCCCTGGATCACAGGCTCGGAAGGATCGAAGGCGGAGCCCTTCGGCGCCCGGTGGGCCGAGTGCGGCGAGTGGAGCGCGACCACGCGTCCGGGACCTGTCGGCAGTAGCACATGGAGCAGGCCGTACGTCCAGGTCAGGGCCGCACTCACTCGTTCGTGTGCCCAGTTGGGAAGGCCCTTCACGGGCCGGCCTCATGGGTCCGCGTACGCTGCGGGCCATGAACCGCCGGCCCCGCACGGCGCGCCTTTCCGAGGAGCGTCCGGAATCCACCGCCCCGCTGCCCGCGCCCGAGCTCACCGAGGCGGAATGCAGGCGCTGCGGTACCTACATCGCCGGGCTCGACGGTCGCTACGCGTGCGGGGTGTGCGGCTGGGTCAACGACCACTCGGAGGGCCACCGGCGGTTGCCGCGCGATGACGAGGACCCGGACCGCCCGCCGAAGGGCCGGCGCCGGCCGAAGCAGCTGCCGCAACCGCCGCACGCACCGCTTTCCGAACCGGACGAACCGGCCGCACAGCCGGGCGCCGGACCTGCGCCGACGCGCGCCGCGGCCGGCGGGGCGGGGGCCTGAAGGGGCTCGCGCGGGCCGCCGTACCCTTGCTGCGTGCGGTACGTGCACACAGCAGGTTCAACGAGGAGGCGCTGCCGTGGCTGAGCTTGGGTTTGTCCATCTGGGCTTCGGACCGGAATCCGTCGAGTACACCGAGGCCTGGGAAGAGCAGCGCCGGGTGCACGCCGCCCGCTTCGCGGACGAGATCGAGGACACCTGCCTGCTGCTGGAGCACCTGCCGGTGTACACGGCCGGCCGGCGCACCGACCCGAGCGAGCGCCCGCTCGACGGCACGCCCGTCGTGGACGTGGACCGCGGCGGCAAGATCACCTGGCACGGCCCGGGCCAGCTGGTCGGCTACCCGATCATGAAGCTGCCCCGACCCGTGGACGTGGTCGCGCACGTCCGCCGCCTCGAAGAGGCCCTGATCCGCACGGCCGCCGAGTTCGGCCTGGAGACGACCCGCGTCGAGGGCCGCTCCGGCGTGTGGGTCCTCGAGGACCCCGCCGAGCGGCGGAGCGCGACCGCAAGCACGGAGCAGGGCCCCGGGACCGGCGGTCTCTCCCTCGACCTGGACCCCCGGCTGCACGACGAGGAGTTCGACGCCCGGCTGAACGGCCCCGAGTACGCCCCGTCCAACGCCGGCCAGCGCCGTGAGGACCGCAAGCTCGCCGCCATCGGCATCCGGGTCGCCAAGGGCGTCACCATGCACGGCTTCGCGATCAACGTGAACCCGGACAACACCTGGTTCGACCGGATCGTGCCGTGCGGGATCCGGGACGCGGGTGTGACCTCGCTCTCGTACGAGCTGGGCCGAGAGGTCACCATCGCCGAGGTGCTGCCGGTCGTGGAGCGGCACCTGCGGGACGTGCTGGAGCACGCGGAGCTCCGGCCCCGCGAGACCGAGCAGGCCGTGGGTTCGTAGCGGCGGGGGAATGCGGCCGACCGCCCCCGGGTTGGCCGTCGTAAGAGCGTGTGAAATTACGGGCGTACCCTGGTGGACGCCGAAGAATCGAAGTCACAGGGAGCCGGTCGTGTCCGCAATCGCACCCGACGGACGCAAGATGCTGCGCCTGGAGGTCCGCAACGCCCAGACCCCCATCGAGCGCAAGCCCGAGTGGATCAAAACCCGGGCGAAGATGGGTCCCGAGTACACCAAGATGCAGGCCCTGGTGAAGGGCGAAGGACTGCACACGGTCTGCCAGGAAGCCGGTTGCCCCAACATCTACGAATGCTGGGAGGACCGCGAGGCCACCTTCCTCATCGGTGGCGACCAGTGCACCCGGCGCTGTGACTTCTGCCAGATCGACACGGGCAAGCCCGAGGCCCTCGACCGGGACGAGCCGCGCCGGGTGGGCGAGTCCGTGGTCACGATGGACCTGAACTACGCCACCATCACCGGCGTCGCGCGCGACGACCTGGCGGACGGCGGCGCCTGGCTGTACGCGGAGACCGTGCGCCAGATCCACCAGCAGACGGCGGCCCGTGAGAGCGGCCACACCAAGGTCGAGCTGCTGGCCCCCGACTTCAACGCGATCCCGGAGCTGCTGGAGGAGGTCTTCGCCTCCCGCCCCGAGGTCTTCGCGCACAACGTGGAGACGGTGCCGCGGATCTTCAAGCGCATCCGCCCCGGCTTCCGCTACGAGCGCTCGCTCGACGTGATCACCAAGGCCCGCGCGTACGGCCTGGTCACCAAGTCGAACCTCATCCTCGGCATGGGCGAGGAGCGCGAGGAGGTCTCGCAGGCCCTCAGGGACCTGCACGAGGCCGGCTGTGAACTCATCACCATCACGCAGTACCTGCGCCCGTCGCCGCGGCACCACCCCGTGGAGCGCTGGGTGAAGCCGGACGAGTTCGTCGAGCTGGCGAAGGAGGCCGAGGAGATCGGTTTCTCCGGTGTGATGTCGGGCCCGCTGGTCCGGTCGTCCTACCGGGCGGGTCGCCTGTACACCCAGGCGATGGAGAAGCGCAGCCGAGCCGGAGCGTAGGCGGCGGGTCCGGCCGCACGGGAAGCGCGCCGCCGTCGCAGCGTGTCGTGAGGCGACGGACATGTGAAGTCGGGCACAAAGAATACTAGGCAGTAACACCGCAGTGGCGCGGCCCCTAGGCTCTTTCGGTAGAAGGAGTCCGGCGGGCCGCGTCGATGTTTCGGCGCGTTTGACCGGCCGGTCATGCGCTGGTAACACCATTCAGTGACGATAGGTCCACGCAACGCGCACGTCACCGTGAAGGGGATCGACATATGCAGGCCGCGCCCGTACGCGCCATCGCCATCCCGTCCCTCACCGACGCCTTCCGCGGGGTCGAGTCCCTGCTCATGAGCGGAGCCCGGCGCAACGCCTGGGCCGCCGTCCTCGAAGACCGCCGCAGGGCCAAGGACCGGGTCGAAACCGAACACGTACTTGAGGCCGCGGCGACCCGGACCCCGCAGGCCACGTAAACTTCGCTGTATGGCGAGGAAGTCAAACGCAGAGACTGCTGCGAACCCCGGGCGACTGAAGCAGATTGCCCTGACGTACAAGATGACGCGCAAGGCCGACCCGAAGGTCGGTCTGATCGTCGCGGGCGTGGGAATCGTCACCTTCGGTGTCTTTCTTGCGATCGGCTTCCTGATCGACCACCCGGTCTACCTGGGCATCCTGGGCTTCCTGGTGGCGTTCCTCGCGATGGCGATCGTCTTCGGACGACGGGCCGAGCGGGCTGCCTTCGGGCAGATGGAGGGACAGCCGGGCGCGGCCGCGGCCGTACTGGACAACGTGGGACGGGGTTGGACGACCACCCCGGCCATCGCGATGAACAAGAGCCAGGACATCGTCCACCGTGCCGTCGGCAAGGCCGGTGTGGTGCTGATCGGCGAGGGCAACCCGAACCGGGTGAAGCTTCTGCTCGCGAACGAGAAGAAGAAGATGGCCCGGATCATGCCCGACGTCCCGGTGCACGACTTCATCGTGGGCACGGGCGAGAACGAGGTGCCGCTCAAGAAGGTGCGCACCACGCTGCTCAAGCTGCCCCGCGTGCTGTCCGGCCCCCAGATCACCCAGATCAACGACAAGCTGCGCGCCATGGGCGACCTCATGAGCAATATGCCGCTGCCGAAGGGGCCGATGCCCAAGGGCATGCGGATGCCGCGCGGCGGGAAGATGCGCTAACCCCGGCCGATCACCTGATCGGCTGAGCGGCTCAGACGCTTTTCGTATACGACATGGGGGCGGGGGCGGGGGCCGGCCGGGGTGGGGGGGGGCGGCCAGCAGCGGGGGGCGGACGG